>NZ_JACJFH010000048.1:0-36362 GCF_014164495.1 Pseudoalteromonas sp. SG41-5
GAAAACAGTTAAATAAATTGACTGATGATGATCAGTTAAGCTAATTTAAAAACGGCTCTACAAAATGATAAATCAGGTGATCAAAGCTGATGAGAATCGGTGATCAAAGTCATGAGAATACGCAAGAGAACCTGAAGTTTTATACTTTAATACGATAGATAGAGCTTACGCTAACCGAAAAAGCCAAAATAAAATTAGTGACTATATTGCTTGGGATGACGGTTTTCATCGAAGTGCTGATCAAGACTGCAATATCCTTAAGAAGGACATAAAATGAAAGCTATATATATTTTACTCTTACTTATATTTCCAGTTTTGGCGAATGGTAATTATCAAGCACAAGATCGGTATTGCTCTAGAAATATTGATAATGTGCGCATTTTCTATGTAAATGGGATGTGGACTAATATCAAGCAATATAGGGCAAACTTAAATAGATTAGGTAACTTTCAAAATTCTCACCTACCTGAATTTAAAAAAGGAGCATTTCCTACAGGGAGATAATAAAAGTGAAGCTATATTTATGCAAATATATGAAGTCGCACAGCAAAATTATAGTGACTTGCCCGTATTTTCACCTGAGTATCGTATAATAACTGCAATAATTGGAGGCACTGTTAGCTCACTATCAGATATAGATATCGCTCAAATTGAGTCTGTTTTACAGGATGTATTTACTGAAGTAAATTACTCTATTATTGACGAGACAGACTATAAAAATGCATTTCAAAGACTTCAATTTCAGATGCATTCTTGCAACCGTATTATTCTTATTGGTCACTCGCAAGGTAACTTTTACACCAATGCTCTTTTTGAGGAAACCATATCTACTTATCAATATAGCGACGGGTATCTTGCTTCCGATTATCCACTGGTTAGCCTAGCCGCAATAGCAACACCAACAAGTTCAATAGGAGGAAGTTTGGGGGAGGAATATAAAGAGATCATTTCACACCTTACACTTGACGAAGACTGGGTCATACGAGCCGTAAGGATTTTATTTGGTAGTTTACCTTCAAACTATTCTGCTGAGTCTTTATTTGACTCAACTGGTCATGGGTTAATTGCTGCATACCTAAGAAATAATGCAGTTGCAAATGCAATAAGTGCTAAAATTGAAGCTTCTATTTTAAACCAAACTCCTTTCCCCTTATTTGAACAACACCCTGTAAATTCAGATGCTTTTTCACACATCGGCTATTCAACGATTAATAAAATTCTTGATCTCAAATTTGAATCAGGAAGTGTTTATCGTTATTACAATATACCTATTTTAGTATGGGATGAGTTGTATTACTCAACATCAATGGGGAAGGTTTTTAATGATAATATTCGAGGCCAATACCCTTTTGATAAGTTAGATATTGAAAGTATGACTTATCTAAAAATGACGTCACTTGAACCAGTTGCAAAAGTTGAAAAATAACTAAACATTGGACTAGAAATAAAAAAGGGTGAGCCACGATAGCTCACCCTTTTTAATAATTATGGTTTGGGAATAGAGATTGGATTCCCAATCTATAATTTCATTACCAAACTATAATGACTTTGATCAATAAAATTATTAATCTCTGTATGTCTCTACCGCTGGGCATGAACACACTAGATTACGGTCGCCGTATACGTCATCGATACGCGTTACTGTAGGCCAGAATTTGTTTTTGGCCACTGCTGGTACTGGGAACGCAGCGTAGAAGCGGTCGTATGCTCTGTCCCACTCGTTACCAAGTACGTCGCCTTGTGTATGCGGTGCAAACACTAGCGGGTTGTTTTCGATAGACCATTCGCCAGAGATCACTTTGTCGATTTCGCCTTTGATTGATACCATCGCTTCGATGAAACGGTCGATCTCAACTTTAGACTCAGACTCAGTGGGCTCAATCATCAAGGTGCCCGCTACTGGGAACGACATAGTTGGTGAATGGAAACCGTAATCTTGTAAACGCTTAGCAACATCCATTTCAGTGATGCCCGAAAGCTCTTTAAGTGGGCGTAAGTCAACAATACATTCGTGAGCAACACGGTTGTTGCGACCACGGTATAAAATTGGGAAGTGCTGGCTTAACTCATGAGTTAAGTAGTTAGCACTTACGATTGCCATTTCAGTGGCTTGTTTAAGGCCTTCGCTACCCATCATGGTGATGTAAGCCCATGAGATAGGTAAAATAGCTGCTGAGCCGTATGGCGCTGCTGATACTGCTCCGTTGCCGATACTCGTACCAGGTACGTTAATTACGCTATGGTTAGGCATAAATGGTGCAAGGTGTGATTTAACACCGATTGGGCCAACACCTGGGCCACCGCCGCCATGTGGGATACAGAACGTTTTATGCAAGTTTAAGTGCGATACGTCTGAACCGATAAAGCCTGGGCTTGTTACACCTACTTGTGCATTCATGTTCGCGCCGTCCATGTAAACTTGGCCGCCATGTTGATGAATGATGTCACAAATTTCACGAATTGTTTCTTCGTATACACCGTGCGTAGACGGGTATGTGATCATGATACATGATAGGTTTTCTGATACTTCTTCTGCTTTCGCTTTAAGATCTGCCATATCAACGTTACCGTTTTTATCGCAATCAACAACCACAATTTTCATGCTTGCCATTTGTGCAGATGCAGGGTTAGTACCGTGCGCTGAACTTGGGATCAAACAAATGTTACGGTGTGCATCGCCACGTGACTCGTGGTATTTGCGAATCGCGATTAAGCCTGCGTATTCACCTTGTGCACCAGAGTTTGGCTGTAATGAAACGGCATCGTAACCGGTGATGTTAACTAACCAATCATGTAGTTCGCCCATCATGATTTGGTAACCTTCTGCTTGGTCTAGCGGGCAGAATGGGTGAAGATTAGCAAACTCAGGCCAAGTAATTGGGATCATCTCAGCGGTCGCGTTTAGTTTCATAGTACATGAACCTAACGAGATCATTGAGTGATTAAGTGCTAAATCTTTGTTTTCAAGACGTTTGATATAACGCAGCATTTCAGTTTCGCTGTGATACGAATTGAAGTTAGGGTGCGTTAAGATTTCATCATCGCGTTCAAGGTTTGCAGGGATTGAATCGCTACCGTTTGCTTCGATGTCTGCTGCGATTGCATCAACACTTAAGCCGTGGTCTTCGCCAAGAATAATATCGAACAACTGTGCTACGTCTGCGCGCGTTGTGGTCTCAGACACTGAGATTGAGTATTCGCCATCATGGTTAGTAGCAAAGTTTACGCCGTTTGCTACAGCACGCGCTGTTACATCGTCTTTGTTATCGCTAACAACTGTTAGGGTATCAAACCAGGTGCTGTGCTTAAGGTTTACACCTTTAGCTTTAAGGCCTGCGGCTAAAATATCAGCAAAACGATGAATACGCTGTGCAATAGTTTTTAAGCCTTGTGGGCCATGGTACACCGCATAAAACGCAGCCATGTTAGCGAGTAATACTTGCGCTGTACAAATGTTTGAGTTGGCTTTGTCGCGGCGAATGTGTTGCTCGCGGGTTTGCATTGCCATACGTAGTGCATCGTTACCTAAACGGTCTTTAGACACACCAATGATACGACCTGGTAATGAACGTTTGTATGCATCACGTGTTGCGAAAAATGCAGCGTGTGGACCGCCGTAACCCATTGGTACACCAAAACGCTGGGCAGAACCAAGTACTACGTCTGCGCCAAGTTTACCTGGTGCTTTTAATAGTAATAAGCTCATGATGTCAGCAGCAACACAGGCAATCGCTTTTTTGCTTTGTACGCCAGCGATTAAATCTGTGATATCGACTACTTCACCTGATGTTGACGGGTATTGGAATAACGCACCAAAAATTTCGTGATTTACAGCATCAGCAGCAGGACCTACCACAACTTCAAAACCAAACTGCTCGGCGCGTGTTGTCACTACGTCGATAGTTTGGGTATGTACGTCATCAGCGATGAAGAAGATGTTGGCTTTTTTAGCTTTAGATACGCGCTTTGCAAGGCCCATGGCCTCGGCAGCCGCAGTTGATTCATCAAGTAATGATGCACTTGCTAAATCAAGACCGGTAAGGTCTAAGGTCATAGTTTGAAAATTAAGTAATGACTCTAAACGCCCTTGAGCAATCTCTGGTTGGTATGGAGTGTACGCTGTGTACCAGCCTGGGTTCTCAAGTACGTTACGTAATATTACGTGTGGTACGTGAGTTGGGTGGTAGCCTTGACCGATGTAAGATTTGAATACTTTATTTTTGCTTGCTACTGATTTTAAGTAGCTTAGTGTTTCAACTTCAGTGCGGCTTTCACCCACTGTTAGGCCTTGCTCTAAGCGGATGCTTGCAGGTACAGTTTGACCGATCAGCTCTTCAACACTCGATACTCCAAGAGCACTTAGCATATCGCTTACTTGTGCTGGGCTTGGCCCAATATGACGGCGAATAAAATCTTGCGTTTGCTCTAATTGTTCAAGAGATTTGGCGTTTGACATTTGTCCAGATTCCTATGATCCAAAAAATAAATGGTTATTACTAATGGGTAACCAGCAATAACTTAAAAGCTTTTGATTTAATGACTTACAATGTATGGAAAGGTAAGCGGTAAAATCATAAAAGCCCCAATTATGTTAGGTATAATGGGGCTTTTAGTACGGCGATAAACTAATTATTAGTCTTCGTCGATCGAATGTGCATAGCCTTCAGCGTCAAGCAGGTTTTCAAGCTCAGACTCATCAGATGCTTTAATGCGGAATAACCAACCATCGCCGTAAGCGTCGTTGTTTACTGTTTCAGGTGCATCTTCAAGATCTTCGTTGATTGCAACGATTTCGCCACCGATTGGTGCATAGATGTCTGATGCCGCTTTTACTGATTCTGCTACTGCACAATCTTCGCCTGCAAGTACTTCGTCACCAACTTCTGGTAATTCAACAAATACCATGTCGCCAAGTAGTTCTTGTGCGTGCTCAGAGATACCTACAGTGAAAGTACCGTCACCTTCGTTGCGAACCCACTCGTGTGAAGAGGCATACTTTAACTCGCTAGGGATATTGCTCATTTTATTCTTCCTTTGGTTTTGATACCAATCAACTTAAAAATTTAACCATTCTAGCGGTCTAAATAAAGCGCTAACAGCGTTATTAATTTATCAGGTAGAACAACTACATATCAAAATTAATGCCTTGTTATCACTCTATTTATCTGTCGCTATAACTGGTTAATAACTCAACATGATTGGTATTATTGGGTGATAACACCAAATTTTTTAATTAATACTTTAAAGTACAGACTTACCGTTACGTACAAAGCTTGGTTTAACTACTTTTACGTTAACTAATTTTTTACGCATTTCTACTTGAGCAGTTTCGCCAGTTGAACGTGGTACACGTGCAAGGGCAACACTAAAACCAAGTGTAGGTGAGAAAGTACCAGAGGTAATGACCCCTTCGCCACCATCAACAATTACTTTAGAACCACTACGCAATACGCCTTTTTCTTCCAGCACTAGGCCAACAAGTTTATCAGTGCTTTTGTCAGCGCGTTGCTGTACTAGTACGTCACGACCGATAAAGTCACGATCTTCAGGTTCCCATGCAATGGTCCACGCCATGTTAGCAGCAAGTGGTGATACGCTCTCGTCCATATCTAGGCCGTAAAGGTTCATACCCGCTTCTAAACGTAGTGTGTCACGTGCACCAAGGCCCGCAGGCGCAACACCAGCATCTAGCAGTTGTTGCCAAAGATCCGCAGCTTGCTCGTTCGGTACAACAATTTCGTAACCGTCTTCGCCAGTATAGCCTGTTGTAGCAATAAATAAATCACCAGTTTGCACACCAAAAAACGGCTTCATATCTGCAACAGCTGCTTGTTGATCAGCCGTTAAGATAGTGGCAGTTTTTACTTTAGCATTAGGGCCTTGTACTGCAATCATGGCAAACTCTGGGCGCTCTGTTACTGCAACGGCAAAATCAGCTGAAACTTTAGCCATGTGCGCTAAATCTTTTTCACGAGTTGCAGAATTAACCACTAAGCGATAATCAGTATTTGAGAAGAAGTAAATGATAAGATCGTCAATTACGCCACCTTGCTCATTCAGCATGCCAGTGTAAAGCGCTTTACCAGGAACGGTTAATTTAGCAACATCGTTAGCGACTAGTTTACGAAGGAATGCTTGTGCTTGTTCGCCTTTGACATCAACAATAGTCATGTGTGAAACGTCAAACATGCCTGCATCGGTGCGCACTGCGTTGTGCTCTTCGATTTGCGAACCATAGTTGATTGGCATTTCCCAGCCATGAAAATCAACCATTTTTGCTTTTGATTCTAGGTGCTTTGCATGTAAAACTGTTTTAGAAGTCATAATATTCCTTCACTTTATAATTAACCCAAGATTGGGCGTGGCCTCAATTTAATGAGGGGGAATAACATGGGCGGCGATTATACATAAGTTGTAATGCACCTAACACCCAAATTGCGATTTGTTCTTACAAATAAATTACAAAAAGCTGGCAACTAAAAATACGCTAGCCAGCTTATCTATTTATGTTCAAGCAACGTCTGGTAGTGACATATCAAAACCGCGTTGCTGTAAATATGTTTGCCATTTAGTCAGCTCTGGCGCTTTGGCCACCAGCTGAAAATACTGTATTGATTGTTTATCAATAGCGGTAATAAATACCTCACCACTTTGCGTACCATAACAGCTGTTGGTGTCTGACAAGCGCAGTCCAGGGGTGAGTTTAAATGCTTCGACTAAGGCGTCAAATGCTTGCTCACCAGATAAAGTTAAGGTCGCTAAATCAGTGCGTGTAACAAACTCAATATCGTAGCGCAGTTGCTGTTCACTGATCAGTGCTTGTAATTGAGCCGCTGCATCTGTGTGCAACACGAATCTAAACGCTGTTGCACTAAAGTAATATAACGCAAAGCTATAATTGCTATTTAGGTCGCCATCTAAGGTGCCTTTCACACCTAAACCACTGGCGGTTAGTTTGTTTAAATCTAACCCTAATATAGTGGTTAAAAACGGGATTGCTTCAGTGCCGCTAAAATCGATCACCACGGTGTTTGTATTGAGCTGCAGCATATTGCTATCAGCTGCTTCAATCTGGCTATGACGAGCAAACATTATCGGGCTAAAAGTCATTATCGACACCTATCAATCTTTAATGGCAAAAGTATATTGTGCAAGTCTAGCAACAACAAATTGTAATTATTAATCAATTGATAAATAATACTTATCAATCTACCCCCATAAATTGTAATTTTTAATATGAAAAATATCTCAACAGACAGCTTACGCACGTTAGTTACTGTGGTTGAAGTAGCAGGTTTTGCTAAAGCAGGTGATTTACTTGGCTTATCGCAACCCGCTGTAAGTTTACAAATAAAGCGGTTAGAAGAAATGCTCGGGCATAAGCTATTTAAAAAACAAGGCCAGCGCCAAGTACTCAATCAATACGGTGAACTGCTGCTGCCGATGGCAAAGCAAATGCTGCTGCAAAACGACACCATTTTGCAATTATTTACTAAAGAGAATGTGACCGGTAAGGTGAGGTTGGGAATACCCAGCGAATTTGCCGCTCGGATCTTACCCGCTATTATCGGTGACTTTGTGGCACTTTACCCTGAAGTATCGTTAGAGGTTAAATCGCGTTTAAGTAAGCATTTATTGTCGGTTTCACGAGAAGACCAGTTTGATTTAGTACTGGCGTTAAATGAAGATTTAAACTCTGAAAAGTTCCCTGTTTTTATGCAAGACCAACTGGTCTGGGTTGGTGATTTATCAATAGCACAAAATGACGTTGTTACGCTTGTGACTGCACCGGAAGGTTGTATTTATCGACGCCGCGCCATCGAGGCATTGCAACTTGCAGGTATTAAGTACCGCATAAGTTATAGTAACGCTGATTTAACAGGCCTTACTGCGGCTTTAAAAGAAGGATTAGGGATCACCGTTTTGGCTAGAAGCACAGTGCCTAATGAACTTAACTATGAGTTAAACACCGCTATTTTACCGAGCCTAGGTAAAATAGGTATTAGCTTAACAAAGCATGCAGAACAAGCCGAGCATGCGGTAGATAAACTTGCCGAGTTTATTGCATTACGCTTGACTTAATAGCTAACAAAAAGCCGCCTTTAGTTACCTTTTGATAATTTAGATTATCGCAACGAATATAGTAATACAATATTAACAACAATATGTTTTCATATTTATATTCAAAAACTTACTTAACGATCGGAATTGTTATAAATAGGATTGATTCGTATTATTTTACATGTTTAAATTGCGCCAGTTAAAATTAGACACATACAGGATCTATAATGCCTCCTAAGCTTATTGTTTCAACACTTTCGATGGCTATTGCTTTATCATTAAGCGCTAATGCCGTTGCAAATGATGCAACAAATAAAAAAAAGAACTTTGAGCAAATTACCGTTATTGGCTCGCAAGCTGCTATTAACGATATTCCGGGCTCTGCTACATTTATCTCAGACGAACAATTACAAAAATTCGAATTTACCGATATTTCTCGTGTTTTAGCATCTGTACCAGGTGTTTATGTGCAAGAAGAAGATGGTTATGGCCTGCGCCCTAACATTGGTATGCGTGGCACAGGTACTGGCCGTAACGATAAAATATCAGTAATGGAAGATGGTGTTCTCGTAGCACCCGCACCTTACTCAGCGCCATCGGCTTACTACTTCCCTACTATGGGCCGTATGGAGTCGATTGAAGTATTAAAAGGCGCAGCCTCTGTTAAGTATGGTCCGCGTACAACCGGTGGTGTTTTAAACTTACTTTCGCGCAGCTTACCGACCGAAGGTTCAACGGGTTTAGTAAACGCCGAACTCGGTAGCGATGGTTTTTATAAGGGCCATGCTTACTTCGGTAAAGAAAAAAACAACGCAGCTGGCCTTATTGAAGTTTTCAGCTATGGTGCAGATGGCTTTAAAGAATTACCTGTAGGTAGCGACAACACAGGCTTTGAAAAAACAGATTTTTTACTTAAATTTGGTTATAAGTTTGGTGAAAACAACGCGCATAACCTAGAGATGAAAATTAAGTACTCTGATGAACAATCTGATGAAACTTACATGGGTTTAACAGAAGAAGATTATAAAGCGTCACCAAACCGTCGTTATGCCGCATCACAAAAAGACCAAATGAACACGCAACATAATGCATACCAATTAAACTATGCTTATCGTTTTGGTGATGGTTATGAGTTATTAGCGACAGCTTACCTCAATGATTTTCATCGTAATTGGTACAAAGCGAGCAAAGTAAGTGAAAGCTATTTAGCACAGTACAGTGAATTTGAAGCGGCACCAACAGCTGAAGGTATTGAAGGCATTGGTATTAAAGCAAATAACCGCGACTACCAAGCCAAAGGTGTGCAATCAGAGTTGCACATTCCTGCGGGCGATCACTATGTGACTGTTGGCGTGCGCTACCACGAAGACGAAATGGATCGTTTTCAGTGGGAAGACAAATACACACTTAATCAAGATTTAAGTATGACCTTAACGTCTCAGGGCGTTCCGGGTTCTGACAGCAATCGTGTAGATAGTGCAAAAGCAACAACGTTATTCATTCAAGACCAGTGGTCAATCGATGCATTAGTGATTAATGCAGGCCTTCGTTATGAAGACATCACAATTACCCGCGTAGAGTGGTCAAAGTCTGATCCTAAACGTGAAAATGGCTTAACTAAAGACGTTTCAAACGATACACAAATCTTAGTGCCATCACTGGGGGCAACTTACACCGTAAGCGACAGCCTAACGCTACTTGCAGGTATTCAGCAAGGTTACGCTCCTGCTGCACCAGGTAATGCAGACCAAGAAGAAGAGGAAAGCGTAAACATTGAGTTTGGTGGCCGTTTTAACGTTGCTGGTTTTAATGGTGAAATCATTGCATTCTTCTCTGATTACAGCAATATGCATGGAAATTGTACTGCATCTGTAGGCTGTAGTGATGAAAACATTGGCGACCAATACAACTACGGCGAAGTAGAAGTATCGGGCTTTGAGTTCTCTGCAGGTCGTATTTTCGAAACTAATAGCGCAACATTCCCTGTACGCTTAACTTACACTTATACGGATTCACAGTTTAAAAATGATTTTGCATCAGATATCTGGGGCCAAGTAAATAAAGGCGATGCAATGCCTTACGTTCCAGAGAATCAAATCGCTCTTTCATTTGGTGCCGTGCTTTCAAGCTTTGCATTTGATACGCAAGTGCGTTATGTATCTGACGCACATGCTGATTTAAGTGCTGACGGCTTGAATGCAATCGACAGCCGTGTTGTGTGGGATTTAGCCGCTAAATATTTAATTGATGACAAGCAAAAAGTATATCTAACGGTTGATAACTTGTTTGATAACACTTACATCGCTAACCGCGCAAACGGTGGTATTCAACCAGGTAAACCACGCACAATCCAAATGGGTTACAGCTACGCGTTTTAAGTAAACGCTAAAGGTAAAGGCTAAAAATTATAAAAGCAGTGCTTGTTAAGTCAAAGTACTGCTTTTTTGTAGATCGTGATTTATCACGAAAGTAGTGCGTAAATTGAACTGATATAAAATCGCAAACCTCAGCACCTTTGGGCTAAAACCCAGCTAACAGGTAGACACCGAGCTTATCTGGATTATTTTATCAAATTTAAGGCATAAAAAAGCGCGGTATAAAATCACACTACTCATCACTTAGCTAGCCTAACATCTATCTCACTAACTCTGCTACTTCCCTATCGCTTGCTTGGCAAACAGGTGCTTAATTGGGCCTAAGTTATCAACCAAGCTTAAACCCACACCACGTACCAGTTTTTTAAGTGGGTTAGCGCCTGCAAATAATTCTTTTAAGCCTTGCATCATGGCAATATGCTTTTGTGCATCAAGCTTGCGGGTACGCTCGTAATCACGCAATAGTCGATTACTGGCAAACTCTTTATTGTCAGCAGTTAAAAGCTCAATAAGGTAAGCGGCATCTTTAAGGCCTAAGTTCATACCAAGTCCTGCTAACGGATGAATGGTATGTGCGGCATCGCCCATTAATACCACTTTACCTGTCACCCATTGCTGCGCGTAACGCATTTTCAAAGGGAACGCTGTGCGCGCACTTTGTACCTCACATAAACCGCATTGGCCATCAAGGGCTGCCATAACTGCTTTATTAAAATCGCTATCATCCATGGCTAGTAACGTTTGGCAATGCGCAGGACTGGTTGACCATACAATTGAGTGCGTATTGGCATCTGGCAGCGGTAAAAACGCCAGTGGTCCAGTAGGTAAAAATACTTGGCGCGCAGTATTATTATGTGGCTCAGTGGTTCTTACCGTCGCAACGATGGCGTTATGATCATAATCTTTAAACGTAATGGGCAAATTAAACTGTTTCCGAATCGCTGAATTTGCGCCATCGGCTGCCACTAATAACTTGGCTATAACTGGCTCACCAGAGTCTAAGGTTATAAAGACGTCATTGTCACTTTGGTGTATTTGTTGATAGCGTGTATCAAACATAAGCGTTGCTTGGCTGTATTGTTCTAATTCATTGATCAGTGCATAACGAATGATGTCGTTTTCAACAATATGACCTAAATGAGGAAGGTCCAGTTCATCGCTGTTAAAAGCAATTTTGCCAAAGCTATCTTGGTCGCGCACATCCATATGGGTATAGGCGCGTGCTCTTTGAGCAATGATCTCAGGCCACACTTGCAAAGATTCAAACAAGTGTTGGCTGGCAAGGCTCAGTGCACTTACGCGCAAAGCGTATTCATCGCCTGGCAATACTTGTTTTGCTGCCGCATCAATTACTACTACACTGATATTGGCTTTAACAAGCCCCAGCGCGAGGGTTAAGCCAACACAGCCGCCCCCCACAACACATACTTGTGTCTGTTTCATAGTCGTTTACCTTGTTTAACCTGACCCATTAATTGCTTAGCTAAAGGTGTTTTTAAAGAAGAACACAAATCCATGGCGAATAGACCACAGCTGCGACCAAATGCGAGTATTCGTGATGAGTTTGAAAATAACCGCACTAAAGAATCTGTTAACGTCATTACAGTGGTTATATCTTGGTTACGTTGTTTGGCATATTCACGGGTAAATAGGTAACTGCCAATTGCCAATTCGCTCTTTACTAATTCACATAGAAGTTGCACATCGCGCAGGCCTAAATTAAAGCCCTGCCCTGCAATAGGATGAATCGCATGCCCTGCATTGCCAATTAGTACCGTACGGTGAGCACTTAATGACTCAGCACGGCCATACACCAGTGGATAGTTTGCACGCATGCCGACTTTAGTAAATTGCCCGCCACGATAACCAAATGCAGTTTGCAAAGCACTTACAAAAGCGCTGTCGTCAAGCTGCATATGCGCGTCAATATCGGCTTTATCCATACACCATACTAACGAGTAACGGTTATTACTCATCGGGAGTAATGCCATTGGTCCATGCTCAGTAAAGCGCTCAAAAGCATGGTTATGATGACCACCTGCCACTTCAATATTGGCAATGATCGCCCCTTGTGAATAAGGCTCAGGAGTAAAATTGATCTTTGCCAGCTGGCGAGTAGCCGATTGCGCACCGTCGGCAATCACCACTAATTGGCCATTAAGTTGAGCACCAGACTGCAAAGTAATACTTGCAAAATCATGCTGATAGGTAATATCTGCAACACTGTCAGGGCAATACATGACCACTTGGGTAGCTGCAAGTTGTTGATGTAAAGCACGACCAAACGGATTTACCTCAACAACATAACCTAGAGCTGACTGCGAAAATTGCGCACAATCGATCTGCGTTTTACCAAAGTGACCGCGATCCGACACGGTCACTTTTTTAATTGCCGCAGCAAATGAGGCATCAATATCAAAGGCATTAATGGTCTGTAAAAATTGCACCGATTGTTGTGCTAAGGCGATACTTCGGTCGTCAAAACTAGGATGGTGTTCAGTGCTTGGTTGATTTGCTTCAACCACCGCAATCGTTAATTGCGGCGCATGTTTCGCAAGACTCAGCGCACAACTGGCACCCGCTAAGCCACCACCGATAATAACAACATCAAACTGCTCTGCCACGTTATGCTCCTAGCGGTTAATTGCTTGCTTTTGCATTAACGCTTCAATCTCGCTGATACTTTTTGGCACACTCAAAGTAAGATTTTCGTGGCCTTGCTCGGTCACTAACAGGTTATCTTCAATACGAATACCAATGCCCTTATATTGCTCAGGTGCTTGCGCATCTAGGCTAACATACAAGCCAGGTTCAATAGTGAGTACCATACCAGCTTCAAATGGGCGTTCTTTTTCGTCTTTTTTATAGTCGCCTACATCATGCACATCAAGGCCAAGCCAATGACCAAGGCCGTGCATATAAAATGCTTTACATGCTTGGTTATCAAGTAACTCTTGTAACTCACCTTGCAAAATACCTAAATCAACTAAGCCTTGGGTGAGCACTGTCATCGCTAATTTATTAGCCTTTGATAAGCTACCACCGGGCTTTACTTCAGTAAACGCTGCTGCTTGCGCCGCTAGAACAATGTTATAAAGCTCAGCTTGAGGTTGACTAAATTGCCCATTAATAGGGAAAGTACGCGTAATATCTGCCGCGTAACCTTGCAGTTCAGCGCCAGAATCAATCAGCACTAAATCACCGTCGGTCAGCACATCACTGTTAGCAGTGTAATGCAATATATTGGCGTTATCGCCACCGCCGACAATGGTGCCATAGGCGGGATGACGCGCACCATGCATAGCGTAATGATGATGAAGCTCGGCTTCTAGCTGATATTCGGTAGCGCCTGGCTTTGCAAACTGCATAGCACGAATATGTCCTTGGGCACTTATTTCACACGCTTGGCGCATAATATTCACCTCAGCAGGTGATTTAAATAAACGCATTTCGTGCACTAAACCACGAATATCTTTAATCGTATGTGGCGCTTTATAACCTTTTTTAGGCGCGCCACGCAGCGTCTTTAATAACGCCCACACTTTATCGTCAAACTGTGGATAAGTACCTTGTGCATAAAATAAAATCTGCTGGCCGTTCACCAAATTCAATAATTGTTCAGTTAGTTCACTCAGTGCACATGTTTGGTCGAATAAATAATCTTTTTTAGCTTTTTCAAAACCAATACGACGACCATGCCAAATTTCCGCCAGCTTATCTTTGTTCAAACAAAACAGCGTACTCGGTGTATCGCTGCTTGGGCAAAGCACTAACACTGCATCGGGTTCATTAAAGCCAGTTAGGTAGAAGAAGTCGCTATCTTGGCGAAACGCATATTCAGTATCACGGCTGCGGGTTACTTCACTTGCCGCTGGAATGATAGCCACACTGTTTGGTTCCATCATGGCAAGTAAACGATCTCTGCGTGCTTTAAACTCTGCTTTTTCTATTTTAACTGTTGGCATTATAAACCCTGTTTATACTGTTAATTTTAACTTAGTGAAGTGTTTTTTTAGTGCTTTTTGGCGCTTGCTCTTGACCAAGTTCAGCAAAACACAACAGCGCAGAAACTCGCACATATTCAATTACTTCGTGCAATGCTTGGCTGTCTTCTTCGGTTTCATCAAACATGGTATCTAAACGCGTAATTTCACTAAAATCACTGATCACTTCTTTTACATCAGCTGATAACTTGCCATAGTCTTTTTGTTTTAAGCCAAAACCAAGCATAAATCCAGCGACCCATGACACTAAACCATTCGCTTGATCTACTAAGGTTTCGTCATCACTTGGTAAAAATAAATCAAATTGAAACTCTTCGTTGTTAAAACTTTCTACAACTTGCTTATAAATAATGGCAAAAAATTCTTTCAGATCATGGCTAAATGCTTGGCCATCATTAAACACATCGCTTAATAAGCCTAAGTATTCTTTGGCTTCAATACTCAAGCCGCAGGCTAATAATCCACTGATCACGCCGTGTGCTTCTGAAGGAGTGACAAATATTTCGTTTTTTTCCAATAGTAATTGGGCTTGTTGGTAATCTGGTAATTCGTTCATGCTGAGATCTTCGCTTGGCTAATTAAGTCAATGCTACCACTCGATAAATAGCAACTCCAATGAAAAGTATGATTGAGGTCAAAAAGCAATCCGAAAAGTAAATAGCCAGTTACCAGTGCTGGAAAATTACCCGAACAGTATAATTATTTTGAATTTGGGGTGTAAGGATTGGCTTATGTCTTATATACTGAATTTGTTCCCTAGGGTGTTGGAGCTTGGTTAAGTCCCTGAGCCGATAAATTTTATGTTAGGGTTTCTGTTCGTCTGCTATTGTGCAAGCTCGGCATGTACCGAGAAGCCTACGGCAAACCGCAGATTCCCGCCCTGAGACCTTATGGTTTCAGGACTGACACCGAGTGCCGCATACTTGGGGAACACCTTTCTTACCTTCCTTTATACTATCTGCTGTTGTGCTTTAAACCATTGATAATAATATGAGCCAAATGTATTTAATAGCGTCGCAAATGCAATTAAGCTCGTACCCAGAATTTGCATCAAACTCATTACGGTACTAAAAAATAAAAACTGGAATAACACCGCAAAGATTAAGTTAGTATAAATTAAAGGCGCCAGCTGTGAGTTTGAATCAACTAATCTATATGCTTTGGAACGAAAAAACTGAGTTGCAGCAGTTGAAAGTCCTAAAAACAATAATAACAATAAGATCCCCTGCTCGAAATTGACTATCATTATTATACTTTGTTGATACTCAACTTGGCTGGTAAAAATAACCATCACAGGTAAAACAAACAATGCTGCAATTGCAAAACAGCACCCGTTTATTACCAAGATAGGTAAATTTATTTTACTGGCTCTAAATAAAGCAACTTGCGAGCAACCATTAAAAAAACCAGCCGCTAAACCTATTAATAATTCCCAGCGCCACGTTATCCCTTGTACGGTTAAGTTTTGCATCACCACGCCAATGCCCATTAATATTAAGGTAGGTAAAACCATTCGACTGATTTTGGTTTTATAAAAATAGCGCTCAAGTAGCGGAATAAATAACGGCCCAGTACTAAATAATACCACGGCCTCAATTAACGTTAAGCGACTTAAGGCCAACATAAAACAACCTTGGCAACTGGCAATAAAAATGGCACGTAAGATAAATGCACCCCAAGCTGCTTGATTTGGCATCACCCAGCGGCTGCATGCAGCAATAAACAACATAACTAACGCAGGAAGTAATAAACGCAACATCACTAATATTGCATCACTAAAATACTCAGTTAAAAGTTTTGAAAATAAACTATTCAACGCTAAAGTAAATGTGGATAACAGCATAAACATACTGGGTCGTAATAAAGCAGCCATAACAACTCCTTTCTCAACGAGAAATACGTTTCACATTGAGAATAATAAGCTTAACATTAATCTGAGGCGCTAAATTAGCGTAAATAGGTAGAATGAAAAAAGCGAGTAATTATGCACAAACCTGTAAGTAAAACTTAACAAAGAGAAACTATGGCTAACTCTATTCCTTTAAAATCGCTTCATAGTTTTATTGCAGTCGCAGAAACTGGAAGTATGGTCCTCGCTGCTGAGCAATTAAATATTAGTCATTCTGCAATAAGCCAAGCAATTAAGTCTCTTGAATCGCAACTAAACACTCAATTATTTACTCGTATCGGCCGACGAGTTGAGCTAAATAGCACGGGTAAACGCTATTACCTGCGAGTACAGCCAGCTCTAAATGAGATTATAGCTGCAAGTTTTGAGATCTCTGCGAGTCAGCTCTGCGCGCACTTAACTTTAAATATGGTGAACTCGATGGCATTGCATTGGTGGATCCCACGAGTAGCGGAACTACAAGCTTACGCGCCAGAGTTAGATGTGCGTTTATCTAATTTAGTCGGAGAGTTTAACTTAGAGCAACATGGCGTGGATGTCGCTTTGGTGCATGGTAAACAACAAGATTGGGCGCAATATCACTGCGAAAAACTGGCTGATGATGAGCTTATTTTAGTATGTAGTCCTGAATTAATAAAAACCTTGCCCACAGATTGCCAAACTGGCAAAGAGCTACTTACTCGTTTCCCGGCTATTTTTGCCATAAACCCACGCCGCGATAACGATTGGCACGTATGGTGTAACGCCCATCAATTAGCAATACCGAAACAACATAAAAACCTCACTTTTAATATTTCAGTACAAGCAACGCAAGCGGCAATGCGCCAATTAGGTGTTTTGGTCACCCATAAACAATTTGTAAAAGATGATATTCAACAGGGTATGCTGGTGCAAATAGGTGAGCCGGTATTAAACCCACATCAACAGTTTTATTTTGCTACCAGCCATAGCAAGCGTGAACAAGCCACTATATTGATATTAAAAAAATGGTTAAAATCGCAGTTTTCTAATCAATAAAAGTTTATCAGCCTACGGCTTACTAAAAGTTAATTTTTAACTTTTAGTGCACCTAATACAATACAGACAACACCACCGACCATTCCAGCCCATGCCTCGATGGGTGTATCACCACTAAAAGTTCGCGTAATTTGCGCACTTGCAGAGTCATAAACGTCATAACCCCAAAAAGCCAGTGCAGCTCCAATACAGATCAGCACAATACCAATTACTTTATTCATTTTAATTCCTATTAAAGCTAACAGAGGTAATCTCTAAAAATACGCTAAGATATTGATTTAAGCAAAAACTAAAAATAACCTTCACACCGCTATTTAAAAATTACTCATGGTATTTACGGATCACCGCAATCTTACCGTTTTCAATTTCTAGAACATCCATCAACGTTTGGGTGTATTCAATCAGTTGCTTGTTTTGCGGGTGCACACCTTTCGCGTGTTGCGTGTAACGAATCGCAATAGCGGTATTATTAAATATGAAAGTATCAAGTAACTTTGCTTCATATTCAGTGTGGGCACCTAGATAAAAAGTCATACCTTTGCGCATCATGGCCTTACCGTCAGGTGAACGAGAATCATCGCTTTGATAAGGTAGGTGTTGATTAGCAACATCATCAGTGAGTAACGCTAAAAAAGCTTCGAGTTCTTTACTGCTAGCTTTAGGCGCCTGAGTTGCCGTCATGGTGGAAAAATATTGCTGGGCGAGTCCTTCTAGTTCGTTATTTTCGTCTTTTGCATGTAAGTTAAAAGTTGCGATAACAGCTAACAATAAAAAAGTAACGTATTTCATTATGCTCTCTTGCATTGTGTTTAATTATCACTCTATCAAAACAGCAACAAACTAAAATGTATAGTCTTTTTATAATAAATCACGCTTCGCCGGATGGTTTTATAAAATACTCTTATAAAATATCATCTAAAAGGCTGGCTTGTTCTGGACAATCTCAGTAAGCATGTAGCGAATCTTCTACAACTTAAGACCCATACCTTTTTAATTAAATTATTTTAATGTTCACCGGCACTTTCAATGCATAATAAAATTAACACACTCAATAACTTATTTAAATAAAAAGTCATTAGACTAACAACCAGCCTATAATTTACTTTAAAATAAATATAAAACTTAATGACCATTTAATATAAAAAAGTGATTGATTTAGGGAGAGGATAAATAATAGGGGTATTACGACTGCTAAGCAGCCGTAATAGAAATGCGTTGAAATAGATAGTAACGAGTTATAGGTGTGAAGAACTACCAGCTGATTCATTGAATGATAAACCTGATACAATGCCTTTAGCATTAAAACGGATTGTTACATTCTTTGTCTCATTTTGAGAACCACCGACATGGCCTGCGTATGGAATAAAGCCTACACCACCGCCTTGACCTTCGCTGTAGCTGTATGTCCATACAACTTCGTCATTACCTATATCATTAACGCCCATAGGGTCGCCAATCGCTTCTTTGACTTGCTCTTGAGTTGTTTCGCCTTTTTTGAAGCCTTTTACAACTTCCATATCAAAATCACGGCCTTGTGAGGTGCTATTACATGCGGCCAAAACAAACGCCATTGCAATTGTTAATAATATCTTTTTCATGTCATTCCTTAATAATTATCTTTTAAATTCCATTTCAACGCGATTAAGCGCGTTAATTATGAACAAAAAAAATAAAATATCAACCCCAAATGGAAACATATTAAAGATAAAAAATTAATTAGTAAAAATGTATAATAAAATAAAAAACAAATACTATAATTATAAATATTTCAATCCCACTTATGATTAGATATTACTTCCCAACCCACTATAGCAACCATTTTATACCATGATTTCATTTGGATAACTTACTCACTAGTAGAGCACAACAATCCACAACTAAAGTAAATTAATGCAACATCAGCAACAATAAATGTCATTATCATTATTTTATTTTTGTAAACTCCAATTTTTAATAATTATTTTATATTTTTTATTTCGTTAAAAAATACAGCTGTAGTAATAATAAGTTAATTCACTGGATAAAATAACCAATCACTTGCCATTGCTCAGCAGATTTTTTTAATGTCACGGTTTCAATCGACTGTGCTTTATTTTCAAAATCAGTTTGAAACTCTAAAATCACATAATCACCGTCGGGCAGTTGCGGTATTGAGGTTAACACTTGACGACCGATACCTTCGCGAGATGTAACAGCACCTAGCGGCGTACGAACTTGCTCTAACTTAGATACCCAAAGCGCTTGCGGTACATTTTTTTGAAAAAACGCCCCAGCCTGCTGCCAACTGTTTGCGTATTTACCACTATCAACAACTTCTAACCAGCTAGTCGCAGGGGCGATTTCTGTTGATACATCAACAACCCTTAGCGTCTGAGACCACGTTAATGTGCTTATAAATAAACATAAAACAACAATTATATTTTTCATGGTGAGTCCTTTTTTCTATCAAGTTATTTTGCCTCAAGCACAAAATCACTGTTCAACTTTGCCATAAATGATTTTCAAAAAACAATCTGCACTGTCGAAGCATCGCTCACTATGTTCTGCTTAAAGCTGGCTTTTATTACAATATGTTGCCTTTTCAAAGTCACTGACATTCATTGCAATATTGTCGATATGTGGGAACATCTGAGTAAGTTTAGTCACTATCGCTTTTGATAATTCAGCTTTTTGCTCAGTCGTTCGCCCCTCCATTATATATCCAAAAACATGAATAAATTCGTGCTGTTTATTACCCACTAAATAACGATTATACGGGTTTACTCTGACTTTAATTTCATGCTCAGCGAACAAATCCGACGCGTTTGCAGTATGGTAAATTTGCTCATTAATAGTATCTTCATCATGATAGGCCAAGATACTCTGCGAGCAATCTATAATAAAGTGTGGCATTAAATAACTCCTTGTTTATGCAGTCAATAAGTATTTAACTTACCTTTTTTAAACTATAAAACACTGCTTAATGGTCAATTTTACTCTTGCTAACTTTGTCCTCGCTAGCTCCTTCACATCTTACTTTTAACTTTACTCGTAGCCACACTGGTGGCGGGGTTATCAGGCCAAAAGTGTTTTGGATAACGACCTTTCATTTCTTTTTGCACCTCCCGATAGCTGGTTTGCCAAAAGCCAGCAAGATCTTGTGTTAGTTGTAAAGGTCGTCTTGCTGGTGAGAGTAGTTCCATTAATAAGGGTAACTTGCCTTGCGCTAATATTGGCGTACTGATCATGCCGTACACTTCTTGCATACGAACACTGAGTTTTGCGGGGCCGTCGAGTTGATATTCAATACGAATATTTGAGCCACTTGGAACTGACACTCTCAGCGGGAATAAATCATTTAACGCATTTTGTTGTTGCCAATTAAAACAACTTTGCAAGGCATTAAAGTAGTTAAACTTTTTCAACTGTTCGAGGGTTTTTATATCTTCCAGAAAAGCACCTAACCAAAGCTGTGCGTCATCGATTAAGCTTTGTTTAGTGATGACAGGAAATTGCTCCGGCATTAAATTACTGGCTAAACACATACGAATAAGTAACTGCTCACTGTCGCTTTGCTCATTAAATAATTCAAAGCCTTGTTTTTGAAATAAAGTTAACCACGCTTTCGCCCGCTCACTTTTATCAAGCGGATGTTTACTCGGTTGGCTAGTAACTGTAATTGCCCCTAGTTTGACTTCATCTTGATGAATAAAGCGCCCTGTTTTTTCGTCAAATTCACAGCGCGTTTGTGCAGTAAATAAATGTGTCAGCTCATCCTCAATCTCTGCAGGAGTAAACGCAACAGCTGCAAAAATACGACTGCCTTTTTGGCCTCCCATTGAAGCAATTGCAAGGTAGTCCTCGTTATGCCAATGCTCGTTGTTTAGCTCAGCACCTGCGCCATTGGTAAGCAAGTAACCATTGCCACGCTTTTTAGCTAATCGATCTGGAAAAGCAAACGCCACCAGCAAAGCCAAATAAGTGGTTTGTAGTTCGCGTACTTCAGTTAGCTTTAATCGCTTTAACCAAAATCTCAGTTGCTGTTTAAATACCGGATGTGGCCGAGCATGTTGGCTGTGTAATGCTAAACTTAAATCTGCGGCATGGCTAATCCGACTCTCTAATAACGCAATTAAATACGCCGCTAATGTATAAATACCTGGCATCTGAGGTTCGAGTTGCTGCGCTTTAATTAGCATGTGCGCTAGGCGAATATCCGCGCCAAAACTTAGCATACGTGTACCGAGGGGGGTCAATTTATTGTTATTATCGAGCGCCTCTAACATTTGCAGTAATTTTGTTGCTTGCTGTATTTGTTGTGCTGTTGGACTATCTAACAAGCTTAGATCAGTTAACTCCGCGCCCCAGAATTTTGCCTCCAATAATAATTGGCTAATATCAGCACTTAAAATTTCTGGCGCATCATGGCTATTACGCCGCTCAAAGGTTTGTTTTGAACCAAGCCTATAAACTACACCGGGCTCAATACGCCCAGCCCGCCCAGCTCGTTGAATTGCCGATGAGCGAGAAATACTTTGTGTGGTGAGTTCAGTAACGCCAGTTTTTAAATTAAAACTAGCAGCGCGGCGCTTGCCACTATCAACCACAATACGAATACCTTCAATGGTTAAGCTAGTTTCGGCAACATTGGTGGTCAGCACCACTTTACGAGTACCTTTTGCCGCAGGGGCAATTGCAGCTTGTTGAGATGCTTTATCTTGTTCACCAAACAGAGTAACTACATGGCAATTTGCAGGCAAATCTGACAGCGCTTGTTGTACGCGGTTGATCTCATATTGACCGGGCAAAAAAACTAACGCACTGCCTGTTTGTTCAACTAAAGCTTGTTTGATAATACTGGCCATAGCGTCAAGCCAGCGGCTTTCATCTTTAATGGGTATGTAAATTTCATCGATGGGAAAGCTACGCCCGTGGGAACTAATAATTGAACAATCAAAAAACTGCTGATAGCGTTCGCTATCAAGGGTTGCCGACATCAATAAAATCGTTAAATCATCACGCAGTGCAGCTTGAGATTCTAATGCAAACGCTAATGCGGTATCGGCCGCAATAGAGCGCTCATGAAATTCATCAAATATCAGTAGGTCAACGCCACTGAGCTCTGGGTCGTTTTGTAGCATACGCGTGAGCATGCCCTCAGTAACAATTTCAAGGCGGGTATTAACACTGACTTTGGTTTCCTGCCTGATACGTAAACCAACGCTTTGCCCTACGGTTTCGTTTTGGCACTGTGCTAAATAGTTGGCAATATTACGTGCAGCTAAGCGACGCGGCTCAAGCATGACAATGTGCTTAAAGTGCCCGTCGCGCATCAACTGCAATGGTAACCATGTTGACTTACCCGCACCCGGCGGCGCTTGCAGTAAGGTAATCGGATCACTTTGTAATGTAGTAACGAGTTGTTGATATATTTCTTGAACCGGCAGCACAGCTATTTATCCTAAATTGCATTGCCGATATTGTAACAAAAAACTGCAGTAAATCAGATTCATAAAATCGGTGATTATTGAGTGTTTGCAATAATTACAGACCGTTGCGTAGATTTTTTAGCTTATAATCTATTAAAAACTCATCTCTAAATAATAAAAACATTAACCAATTGATTATTAATAATAAAGTTATAATTTAATTTTGGTACAAGCCTTGCTACTTTATAACTGAAAGTAAATTCACAAACCGACATTATAAGGAGCGAATTATGAACAGTGATCGTATCGAAGGTAATTGGAAAGAACTTAAAGGTAAAGCGCAACGTAAATGGGGCGATCTTACTGACGGTGATTTAGATAAAATTGAAGGTAGCCGTAAAGAGCTGGTTGGTAAAATTCAACAAGCATACGGTAAATCGAAAGAAGAAGCTGAGCGTGAAGTTGATGAGTTTGAAAAAGGCCATTAATCAAAAACGCTAGGTAACTACAAAACCGCCTGAGCAGGCGGTTTTTATTTTTAAACTCAAATAGCTGCTTTCATACTGAAGTTAAACTCAAAGCTCCTATGGTACTTCCTAACCTCTAGCAACTTACACAAATACTAATATTTAATAGATAACAACATTTACCACCGGTAGCATTGATATGTAGAATCAACTCAACGTTAACAAAATTGGTAGAGTCAAATGAAAATCGCATTAATGAACGAATTCAGTCAAGCGGCAAAAAACCCAATAGTACTTGAACAGCTTAACACTGTTGCTAATGCACAAAATCACCAAGTATTTAATGTGGGTATGGATGGCGATAACGATCATCGACTAACCTATATTCACCTAGGAATTATCGCAAGCTTACTGCTCAACTCTAAAGCGGTAGATTTTGTAGTGACCGGTTGTGGCACAGGTCAAGGCGCACTCATGGCGAGCAATGCGTTTCCTGGTGTGAGCTGTGGTTATTGTATTGATCCATCAGATGCTTACCTATTTGCACAAATAAACAATGGTAATGCACTCGCTTTACCCTATGCAAAAGGCTTTGGCTGGGGCGCTGAGTTAAATATTAAATATATATTTGAAAAAGCATTTACCGGCGAAAAAGGCCAAGGGTATCCAGCAGAACGTAAAGAGTCACAAGTAACAAATGCAGGTATTTTAAATCAACTAAAAGTGGATGTTGCTAAAGATTACTTAAGCGCACTTGAAGCTATTGATCCTGAGCTGATTAAACAAGCGATTGGCGGACCACGTTTTCAAGAGTGCTTTTTCGCACATTGCCAAGACGACGCAATTGCTGCGTTTGTTAAAGCGCGTATTTAATAAAATAGCGCCCTATATTTAAGGGGAGAACCCTCCCCTTTTTGCATCTAAGATAATTAACTTTTAACTTCCAGTGTTGATAATATCCTGAGACAAAATGCGCTTATCATCTTTATATACTTCAAGCCAACCTGGTGGTGAGGTATCACAGCCAATCACTGTAACTTGTAATACGTAGCTGTAACGGCCGTTTTTAAATGTGTAACTATGATTACCGCCACTGCCCTCAAATTCGATCTCACCTTTTAGTAAGACTATATCTGGCTTATCGCTGGTTTTTTTATCAATGCTCCACGACGCATAGCGGAAGTTTCCATCACCTAAGTCATCAATGCGAATACGGTATTTAGCTGTTTGCCAATCTAAAATAGGCTCTACAAAAGCATTAATACTTGGGTGAAGCGCTTGCTTATCAGCTGCTATTAAATTTTTAGCCAGCAATTGTTCTTTAGCTGTTTGGTAATTGATACCGATGATTTTCCCATCCGTATCTACCCAAACGACACCGCTATTTAGCATAATGCCGCGCCAACCTACTTTATCCCAGTCAGTATCGATATTTGAATCAACAATCTGTTTAATAAGCGTCTCATCAAACACGTCATCAAAACGCTCAACTAACTCAGCTTCATTATTAATATCAGGCACTGGATATGTGCGCGAAAGCGGATAACGAATATGTGAGGAAATAGCCGCTTTATCGTGGTTTTTAAATGCTTTTATAAGATCTACAATAGGCTGTTGATATTGTTGCTCAAGCGCAAAACTATTTGCGCTAAACATGAGCGATAAAAATAAGCCGGTATAATATAAAAATTTCATTTAAGTCCTTTATTTTGATGATTCAGTTAATGAACATCATGTTATTTATCTGTTTAGGTTTATACCATTCACAACAACTTTTAGCCATGTTGCCCAAAGTCAATATTGTGTAAATTGATGTAGCGACTAATCAGGAGCAACATACGCCTTTATAGACTCTACAACGCGTTAATTCAATTTTATAAACAAACGATATGACCATTACGAATAGTGAACTGATGATTATCATCAACAAACTGCGCATAACCCATAATTTTAAAGCTAGCGGGATCAGCGTGTTCTACCTTCTTATCACGAAAGTAGACATTATTTTTATCAACGGACACGTTATTACCTATCACTTTAAATGAAGAGACATCCGCATCCATGATTTCACTATCAATAAAAAACACTCGCAGATTATCAATCGCGTAGACTTCATCAAGAAATACGGTTTCATCAGCATTTAAAGGTAAAAGGTGCTGATTATGATAAACCCCTTGATTGTCTCGTTGAAAAAACCGAGTACTCAGTTGATACGAAGATGCCTCTGCACCACTTAAATAATGTGTTTTATAATAAACATGGCGGTTATCTTTCACAATGTCATCATTAAGTATCTTCATATTACTTACTTCAATATCAAGACGGGTTGACTGGTAATAAAGCGTGTTGTTGTCGTGAATAAAATTATGATTTAAAATCGTAACGTCAAGAGGATTAAGTTCAGGGAGTTTTTCTTGATTACAAAAAACAGCTTTTTTATCACGCGAAAAGCCATACTCTAATACCTCAAAGGTATCAGGATCAGCATCTTGTATCGCTAACTCTTGAAAATACACTGTATCAGGCGTTTTTAAAAAACACTCATCTATAAGTACAATATTCTCGGTATTAATATCAAAGATGGTATCTACTATTTCAAAATCATTATCAAAAATATAGACATTACTTTTATCTTTAAAGCGATTGTCATCAAGGGCTTCAAACGTATTTGGGTCGCCTTTATCAAGTAATTCTTGTTGGTAAAATAATCGATCAGCACAGGCATAAAATGGAAAAATCAGCCTATGCCACTCTTTTGCATTTGCACCTGCAATAACGCCTCTGTTTGAGATGATTTTATCATCCACTCTTAATAACAATTCATCAAAAATTTCTGCTGTTTCGTAACCCCCTTCATAAACAACCTCATCTTTATAATAAATATGGGTTTCATCTTTCGCCCAAGTACAATTGATTGAAGAAAAAGAAGCTAAATCAGCGTCAAACGGATGTTCTTTATCAGCCCAATACAGGGTATCGTTTACGGCAAAGTAATCATTATCGTAATCAACAAATACATCATCACACTGGGCTATTTGTGTAATATTTAGAAAGTCAGTATAAATGCCGTTTTTATCACCAACAAAACTTTGTGAAATATAATAGAAACTCTCAGCATCAAATAGAGCAATACGTAGCCCTGAGCGATAAACCCAGTTTTTATCAGCCGAATAACGTCCATGAATAATGCGAAAAGATGCCAAGTCTGCACCGATAATGGCTTCACCAAAATAATAAACTGTTTGCTTGTCTTTACTATATTGTTGATATGCATCTTGTTCTTTACCATCAATCACGACAAATGATTTAGCATCCGCACCTTTAATAATCTTTGAAAATTCATAAACATGATTTTTATCTTTTGCTAAAGTCGTGGTGATCACTTCAAACGTTGCAGCATCCGCTTGTGAAATAACATCTGTACCACAGACAACAACATGATCATCTTTTGCATAATTAAAATGTAAAACCCTAAAGTCTACTAACGTTAATTGAGGTACTGGTCTGTCGTAGTAATAGAGTTGTTCGCCGTCTTGCGTAAATCCTGTTTCTTCATTTACAAAAAATGAAAATTCAAGCTCATGTAACGCAATAGGATATTCTTTTTCATCAATTTCGAGAGTAAAGCTTGAGTCATCATTTTGCTTTAGCTGGGCTTTGCATCCATTAAGCTTACTAAAGTGGTAACGCGTTTGTGTGGTTGGCATTTTGCTCAAGTCAGTATTTATTTTTTGTCCATAAAGCTGCCCGTCAATATAAGTGTATTGTACTGCATCTTTATCATCACAAGGCTCAAATACTAATCCGTCTCGGGTGCGTAAGCAGGTTTGCCCAGTAATCCAATAATAGCCTAACGTTGGCGGAGAAAAATCAATAATAGAGCCATTGTCACTTTCATAAAGCACACAATCTTCAGACTCAATGATGATCTCTAAAGGCAGTGATGGCTCAACAACATTACCCGTTGCCATACTGACAAACACATTATCAAACAAATCTAAGCGCTGGTGGTATTGCGCTTGAAAATAATATTTCATATAACTCCTTTTATTAAACTTTCTTTGATCATAGCTATAAAAGGCAGAGTTATATGCTGGGATATATACTTATTCAGAGGGTTTTCCTTAATAAGCGTATTAAAAACTGGCTTGAATAGTCAAAGCCTCTCACACTAGAAGATTATCTAGTTATGAGAGGTAGTAATCAATCGCGTATCAGTAATGACTTAAGTTCATGTGGCTGGCAGCGCAAGTATTGCGGCGCGGCTTGTATTGTAACTCCGAGCTCCGCTGCGGCATGCCAAGGCCAACGTGGGTTATAAAGAATACCACGCGCCAACGCAATCGCATCAGCTTTACCTTCGCAGATAATATCTTCAGCTTGTTGAGCTTGAGTAATTAAGCCTACAGCAATAACCGGCATAGAAACGTTATTACTTATTGCATCGGCAAAACCGACTTGATAATTAGGGGCAACTTTAATTTGCTGCTGTGCAGTCAAGCCGCCACTTGATACGTGTATATAATGGCAACCACGAGCGTCTAAAGCTTGAGAAAATACGATACTTTGCTCGATATCCCAGCCATTATCAGCCCAATCACTTGCACTTATACGTACACCAATCATGAAATCATGTGGTAACGCAGCCTTTATAGCATCAAATATTGTCAGGGGTAGGCGCATGCGGTTCTCTAATGAGCCGCCAAATTGATCTGAACGCTGATTACTAAGCGGTGATAAAAATTGGTGCAGTAAATAGCCATGAGCTGCATGAAGTTCTATGCCAGAAAAACCAGCTTTATGGGCACGTTGAGCACTTTTCACAAACTGAGTAATTAATCGTCCAATATCGTCTTGCGTCATTGCTTTTGGTAAAGGAGCTTCATCTGAAAAAGCAAGTTCACTCGGAGCAATAGTTTGCCAACCATTCTCTATTTCTGGAGCGATAGGCGCACCGCCATTCCAAGGTAATTCAGTTGACGCTTTACGACCTGCATGACCAATCTGCATCACCATCGGAATGTTAGAGTATTGACCTACATTAGATACGACTTCACGCCAAGCTTGCTCACATTCGTCGCTATAAATACCTGAATCGGCGTAAGAGATTCTTCCTTCAGGTGATACAGCGCTTGCTTCAACAATCAATAAGCCTGCACCGGATTGCGCGAGCATACCATAATGTTGATGATGCCAAGGTTGCACCTTGCCTTCTTCTGCGGCATACATACACATGGGAGCAGTAATAATGCGGTTTTTGAGTGTTATCGGACCTAATTCTAGTGGGCTAAATAATTTTACCATGGAAAATTCTCAAATAATGAATGTGCAGTAAATCACAAATATAATGTACTAATCATTCTACACCCAAGGTTAGGGGCATACGCAAGCTCATTGAATGTGAAAGTATGATGATATACCGAAGAGCTACCAGAAAAACCTTGTACAAAAAAGCGAGCCTAATTTGGCTCGCTTTTTTGTTTTAAACTGACGGCTGATAGCAGACCGCTTCACTTACTCCGGCTCATACCCCAAATTAGGCGACAGCCACCTTTCGGCCTCTTCCAGCGTCATGTTGGTACGTTTAGCGTAGTCTTCAACCTGATCCTTTTGTACTGCCGCTACGGCGTAGTATTTAGCTTCCGGATGTGAAAAGTACCAGCCTGATACCGCAGCGCCGGGCCACATGGCGTATGAGCTGGTGAGCTGCATGCCAATGCGTTTTTCAGTATCAAGCAGCTGCCAGATTTTCTTTTTCTCAGTGTGCTCTGGACACGCTGGATAACCGGGTGCTGGGCGAATACCTTGGTAGTTTTCACGAATGAGATCTTCATTCGCGAGGTTTTCGTCTGGAGCAAAACCCCAATATTCTTTACGCACTTGTTCGTGTAAGTACTCAGCAAAGGCTTCGGCGAGTCTATCTGCCACCGCTTTTACCATTATTTTGTTGTAGTCATCTTGCTGTGCATCGAACGCATCAGCTAAGTCGTCTTCTTCAAGACCGCCTGTTACAGCAAATGCACCAAAGTAATCAGGCGTGCCTTTCGGGGCGATATAATCAGCTAAGCAGTAGTTAGCAAAGTCGGTTTTTTCTGTTTGCTGACGTAAATGGCACGATGTGGTTAATAGTTCAGCGCGAGTTTCGTCTGTGTATATTTCAATATCGTCACCCACACGGTTAGCAGGGAATAAACCAATTACGCCAAGCGGTTGCAAACTGCCTGACTTTTCAAGATCGTCTAACATGTCGTTAGCGTCTTTAAATAAGCTTTGCGCCTGCTCGCCAACCACTTCATCGGTCATGATACGTGGGTATTTACCAGCGATTGACCAGGTCATAAAGTACGGCGTCCAGTCTATGTATTGTCGTAAAGTGGCTATCGAGACATTTTTAAACTCTGTCACGCCCAGCTTTTTCGGCACCGGTGGAGTGTAATTATCCCAATCAAGCTTGGCGGCGTTGTCGCGGGCACGTTGAATAGTAACCGGTTTTGAACGTGGTTTTTTGCGTGCTTGCTGCTCGCGTACTTTGACATATTCAGCGCTGGTTTTTGCTAAAAATTCAGCTTTATGCTCTTTCGACAATAAGTTAGAAACCACGCCTACAGCGCGACTGGCGTTATTTACATAAACCACGCCTTTGTCATATTGTGGCTCGATTTTAACGGCAGTATGCGCTTTTGAGGTAGTCGCGCCACCAATCAATAGCGGTAGTTCAAAACCACGGCGCTTCATTTCTTTGGCAACATGTACCATTTCATCAAGCGATGGTGTAATCAGTCCTGATAAACCAATAATATCGGCTTTTTCATCAATCGCGGTTTGCAGTATTTTATCTGCAGGCACCATTACGCCTAAGTCGATAACTTCATAGTTATTACATTGCAGTACTACGCCAACAATATTTTTACCAATATCATGTACGTCACCTTTAACGGTGGCCATCACGATTTTACCGTTAGTAGCCCCTTCTTCTTTTTCAGCTTCAATGTAAGGGTCTAGGTAGGCCACTGCGCGCTTCATCACTCGCGCTGATTTAACGACTTGCGGTAAGAACATTTTACCTGCGCCAAATAAATCGCCTACCACGTTCATGCCGTCCATTAACGGCCCTTCAATCACATGAATAGGCTTATCGGCAGCAGCGCGGCATTCTTCGGTGTCTTCATCTATAAAGGTAGTAATGCCTTTAACAAGAGCATGTTCAAGGCGCTTTTCAACTGGCCATGTGCGCCATTCTAAATCCTCTACGCGTTCTGCTTGCGCCATACCAGAGTATTTTGGTGCCAACTCTACTAAGCGTTCACCGGCACCTGGGTCGGTATTTAAAATAACGTCTTCAACCGCTTTTCGCAGCTCTGCTGGAATATCATCATACACAGCGAGTTGCCCTGCATTAACAATCCCCATATCCATACCCGCTTGAATTGCGTGATATAAAAATACTGAGTGAATAGCCTCTCGCACGGGGTTATTCCCACGAAACGAGAACGATACATTCGACACCCCGCCCGACACTTTACAGTGTGGCAAGTTTTGCTTAATGCGACGTGTACCTTCAATAAATTCAACTGCGTAGTTGTCGTGCTCTTCAATACCAGTTGCTACCGCAAAGATGTTGGGATCGAAAATAATATCTTCTGGCGCAAAGCCAATTTCATCCACCAAAATGCGGTAACTACGCTGACAAATTTCAAACTTGCGATCGGCTGTATCTGCTTGGCCGTCGGTATCAAACGCCATAACCACTGCAGCGGCGCCAAAACGTTTAATAATTTTAGCTTGGCGAATAAATGGCTCTTCACCTTCTTTTAGCGAGATTGAGTTTACAATTGCCTTGCCTTGAATACACTTTAAGCCCGCTTCAATGACTTCCCATTTAGAAGAGTCAACCATAATTGGCACGCGAGAAATATCAGGCTCGGAGGCAATCAAATTTAAAAACTTCACCATGGCGGCTTTTGAGTCCAGCATGGCTTCATCCATGTTGATATCAATAACCTGTGCGCCGTTTTCTACTTGCTCGCGGGCAACATTAAGCGCACTCTCGTAATCTTCTTCCATGATCAAACGTTTGAACATGGCTGAGCCGGTCACATTGGTACGTTCGCCAACGTTGGTAAATACTGCTATTTTTTGTGTCATCTCGGCTACCTTAGTTTAAATTACACGCTTCAAGGCCTGATAAGCGCATACGCACTTCAAGCTCTGGCAATAGGCGAGGTTTAACACCTTCAAGCCCTTTCGAAAATGCCCTGATGTGTGCAGGTGTGGTACCACAACAACCGCCAACAATATTGATAAAGCCAGACTTGCCCCAATCGATAATTTCTTGAGCCATTTCAGGTGCTTCTAAATCATATTCCCCAAACTCGTTCGGTAAACCAGCATTGGGGTGAACAGAGACAAAGGTTTCGCAAACACGCGATAGTTCTTCTACATATTGGCGCAATAAATCTGGACCTAGCGCGCAGTTCAAGCCAATTGAAATTGGCTTTATATGACGAATAGAATTATAAAATGCTTCGGTGGTTTGCCCTGACAGCGTACGGCCCGAGGCATCGGTTATGGTGCCAGAGATCATCACAGGCAACTTGCGCCCTGCTTGTTCAAACGCTTCTTCAACCGCGAATGAAGCCGCTTTTGCATTAAGCGTATCAAAAATTGTTTCTATCAAAATTAAATCAACACCACCTTCCATTAAAGCAAGGGTTGATTCAACATACGCGGTGACTAACTTATCAAACGTGACATTGCGATAACCCGGGTCGTTCACATCCGGTGAGATTGAACAGGTTTTTGAGGTTGGCCCTAAAACACCCGCAACATAGCGTGGTTTTGCTGGATTTTTAGCAGTAAACTCATCACAAATACTGCGTGCTAATTTAGCTGACTCTAAGTTTACTTCACGGCTGATGCTGGCCATATCGTAATCTTCCATCGAAATTGTAGTCGAATTAAAGGTGTTGGTTTCGATAATATCGGCACCTGCACTTAAAAAGCCACGATGAATATCAGCAATAATTTTTGGTTGTGTGATGCTTAATAAATCATTATTACCTTTAATTAGCACATGCCAGTCTTTAAAGCGCTCGCCACGGTAATCGTGTTCTTCTAATTTGTGTTCTTGGATCATGGTACCCATAGCACCATCAAGAATTAAAATACGCTGTTTTAACGCTTCAATTAACACGGCGCTTTTGTTTTCTAAATTATTCGGCATAGTTGTTAGTCCTTACGGCTTGGCTAACTAAATTAATATCATAGGGTGTGGTTTGGTACACATAATAATTTAACCAATTCGAAAACAGTAAAAAGGCATGGCTTTGCCAAGTTTTCGACGGTTCGTTATCTGGGTTGTTCTCTGGAAAGTAATTTTCAGGCAATGGCGCATCAGGGCCTTTTTCTAAATCGCGCTGATATTCGCCTTTTAAAGTGTCTGCATCATACTCAGGATGCCCGGTAATATACACTTGGCTGCCGGATTTATTTTTTATTAAGTAAGCGCCTACTTGCTCTGAACCTGCCAGCACCACTAAGTCATCACAAGCGTTAATTTTTTCAATATCAATATGACCATACCGCGAGTGAGGCACTACAAAGGTATCGTCAAAACCACGCGTTAAGGCTCCATGTTCAAAGTAACACTTATGGGTAAACACGCCACAGAGCTTATTTTCTTTTAGTTCACGCTTTAGATTATAATGATGAAATAAACCCGCGTGAGCCGCCCAACACGAAAATAATGTTGAGGTTACATGCTGCTCCGCCCAATCTAAAATTACTTTTAGTTCATCCCAGTAGGCTACATCGTCATATTCTAAATGTGCCAATGGTGCGCCGGTAATGAGTAATGCATCGTAATTGTTGTCTTTCACTTCAGAGAAATAACGGTAAAAAGTGTCTAAATGCTGCTCTGAATTGCTACTGCTGCGATGAGTGTCTAAACGTAGTAGCTCTACATTCACTTGTAAGGGTGAATTAGCGAGCAAACGAATAAATTGCACCTCGGTTTCTACCTTATTAGGCATTAAGTTTAAAATCGCCAAGCGCATCGGACGGATCTCTTGGGTTTTAGCGCGGCTTTTTGGCATTACGAATACGTTTTCTTGACGTAACTTCGCAATTGCGGGCAATTCATCTTTAACGGTAATAGGCATACTCATCTCCAAGGCATAATTAACCAATGGCTAATTATGAACGGATAGCTGGAAATTTCAACCTCTAGATGTTTAGATGTCCAAATGAATTTATTTTAGCTATTCTTTTGCATTCTAAAAACCGCTCGCCATAATGCGCCTGTTGATTTTATTTTAAGGTGGTAAACGTGATTGATTGGCTAGGCTTTGGAGAACTTTTTGCTATATTAGCAGCTATTGTTTGGGCGCTTTCGACCATTTTATATAAAGGTTTTAGCCATCACTTAACGCCTATGCAGCTAAACATCAGTAAAGGCGTGTTAGCAAGTGCCATGATGTTAGCTACTATTGCGATTACTCAAGACGCTGCACTACCACATCATCTGACAAGCTGGCTTTGGCTAATTGCTGGCGGGATGATTGGGATTGCGATTGGCGATAGCGCCTATTTTACTGCGCTGCGAAATATTGGCCCTGCTCGCACGTTAGTTATTGAGTCCCTTGCTCCAGCCCTTGTGGGGGTTTTTAATATCCTGCTATTAAATCATTATTTATCGCCATTTGCATGGTGCGGTATTGTACTTACAACCATTGGCGTAGTAATAGCAATCAAGCCTGAAAAAACATTGCCACAGGTTGATCATCAACATTATCGCAAAGGTGTTTTATGTGCCCTTGCAGCTGCTATCTGCCAAGCGCTCGGTATGGTGATGTCTAAAGGCGCACTCAATAATGAGCATATGAGTAGCTTATGGGCGGCATTAATTAGATTAGCAGCCGGTACGATGACTGTGGCCTTAGTTGTTGCAGTGTTTAAAAGCAGTGAATTTAAACAAGCACTAACTCTAAGGGGAATTAGCGGCAAACAATGGTTTTTTGCGGCTGTGTTTTTAGGCACTTTCCTTGGTTTATGGCTTCAACTTGGCGCAGTTAAATATACCGATCCAGCCATTGCACAAACGATTTTCGCAACCGCGCCATTAATTGTAATGAGCATTGGTTTTATAAAGCGCGAGCCCGTTACCAATAAAATGTTAATAGGCGGCTTGCTTGCTTTAATCGGTGTAGGAGTATTGCTCGCGAATTAGCACATTGTTATTTGGTTGATTCGTTGACTGTTTCACCTGTGAGCCACTACAATACAACATTGAAATTTTTATTATTATTTGAAGGCTCCCTCCATGGTTTTACCTGATAAGTTTATTTTCTCGATGAGTCGAGTATCTAAGGTTGTGCCACCTAAGCGCACTATCTTAAAAGATATTTCTTTGCATTTTTTCCCGGGTGCAAAAATTGGTGTACTTGGTTTAAACGGTTCTGGTAAATCAACGTTGCTACGTATTATGGCCGGCCTTGATCAAGAGTTTGAAGGTGAGGCATATCCTCAACCGGGCACTAAAATTGGTTACTTACCGCAAGAGCCTATTCTAGATGAAAGCAAAACGGTTCGTGAAACTGTGGAAGAAGCAGTCAGCGAAGTTAAAAACGCGCTTAACCGTCTTGATGAAGTATATAACGAATACGCGATGGAAGATGCTGACTTTGACGCACTAGCCAAAGAGCAAGGTGAGCTTGAAGCAATTATTCAAGCCCACGATGGTCATAACATCGACAACGTATTAGAGCGCGCCGCAGATGCCCTGCGCTTACCTGAGTGGGATGCTAAAATTGAATTCTTGTCAGGTGGTGAGCGTCGCCGAGTGGCTATCTGCCGCTTATTGCTTGAAAAACCAGATATGCTTATCCTCGATGAGCCGACTAACCACTTAGATGCAGAATCTGTAGCATGGCTTGAGCGCTTCTTGCATGATTACGAAGGCACTGTTGTGGCGGTAACCCATGACCGTTACTTCCTCGATAATGTAGCTGGCTGGATCTTAGAGCTTGACCGTGGTGAAGGTATTCCATGGGAAGGTAATTATTCTTCTTGGCTTGAGCAAAAAGATGCGCGCCTGCAGCAAGAGCAAAAGTCTGAAAAAGCCCGTCAAAAATCAATTGCACAAGAACTTGAGTGGGTACGTTCAAACCAAAAAGGTCGTCAAGCTAAGTCAAAAGCGCGTATGTCGCAATTTACTGAAATGCAGCAGTCTGATTACCAAAAACGTAATGAAACCAACGAGCTATTTATTCCACCTGGACCACGTTTAGGTGATCAAGTTATTGAAGTTAAAAACTTGAAGAAAAGCTTTGGCGATCGCGTGTTAATTGATGATCTAAGCTTTACTGTGCCTAAAGGCGCAATTGTTGGCATTATCGGTGCCAATGGCGCAGGTAAATCAACGCTGTTTAAAATGCTCAGCGGTGAAGACAAACAAGACAGCGGTGAAATTAACCTAGGTGAAACGGTTGAACTGGCAACCGTTGATCAGTTCCGTGGCAATATGGATGACAGCAATACTGTTTTCCAAGAAATTTCAAACGGCCAAGACGTACTAAAAATTGGTAACTTTGAATTCCAAAGCCGTGCCTATGTTAGTCGCTTTAACTTCAAAGGTAACGATCAGCAAAAATTTGTTAAGGACTTGTCAGGTGGTGAACGCAACCGCTTACACTTAGCTAAGTTATTAAAAGCCGGTGGCAACGTTATCCTGCTGGATGAGCCAACCAATGATTTGGACGTTGAAACATTACGTGCCCTTGAGAACGCTATTTTAGAATTCCCAGGCTGCGTTATGTGTATCTCGCATGACCGTTGGTTCTTAGACCGTATCGCAACACATATTCTTGATTACCGTGACGAAGGCCAAATTAACTTCTTCGATGGTAACTACACTGAATATGAAGAATGGCTTAAAAAGACCTTAGGCACTGCGGCTACGCAACCTAAGCGTATTAAGTACAAAAAGATAGGTTAAGTTCTAGGTTCTAAACATTTTTTAAGCCCCACATTTATGTGGGGCTTTTTTTATTAACCTGGAATATAGATCAGAGATCCACGATCCAGAGTTCAGCTTATACCAATCGTGTTAAGTTACTGACCAT
>NZ_JACJFH010000049.1:0-35438 GCF_014164495.1 Pseudoalteromonas sp. SG41-5
TGGCCTATAGCCATTTGTATAACGTCATAATCGACACCAGCATCAGATAGTAGGCTGGCGGTACTTTTACGCCCTGAGTGGCTTGAGCCTTGTTTAAAGCCGCAACTCTTAAACAGGTTTCTAACATAGTTCTCCATGCTTGAGCAAACCAGCGTTTCTTTTTGCCCGTCTTGAGTTTGATACTTTTTGACGTTAAAAGACAAAGTTACCCAGCGCTTTCCGCTTCTAGCTAAAAATAAAGGGCTATCTCCATTCAAGCCACCATAACTACCATCTACAGATAGCATAGCTTTATCTCTAATGCGTCTATCCCGCCAAGCTAAAACGGCTTGCCTTTGTTGCTTTAAAACCAGAGCGCAATCACGGCTTTGATTCGTTTTGGTGTAATCTGCTCTAATTCTAAAAATAGATTTTAGCTTGCCTGATTTAGTAAAAACATCTTTAACTAGCAACCGGCAAGTTTCACCAATGCGCGTTAGTGAGCCGAACAAGAACCAAATTAAAGCTACGTTTCTCTCTGCGGTTTCACCACGATTAGCATTAGCAAGTATGTGCTTTAGCTGCGCTTTACTTTCTATTTTTCCTGCGCCTTTTCTGCCTGCTTCAAGTCGCTTTACTGCTTCTGATATTGGCCTACGTCTAACAGGCTTATGACCTTTCTCAAATGGCATATAACTTCCAAACAACACCCAATTCCAATATGGTATATTAAATAATCACCAAAAACTATAAGCATTGTTTTTATTGGTCATATTGGAATAGGTGTTCTTCAATAATTTTCAACCTTTCAGCAACATTTGAGCCCAATCAAAGGTTGTTCATTTTTTATGAATATGGCAGTCAAAATAGCTGCCATATTCACATATCATTTAATGAATTGTCTGAGTAATATCTATGTATTCAAAGCTATCGTCATAACATCTACCTACAACATAATTTGTGCCTTTTAGTTTATCCTTACTGAATTGGATAATATTATGAGAGTGCGTTAACAACTCACCATTTAACTGCCATGTAGTCGCAGCAATTCGACCATCCGAGTCATTACAGTTGAGATGTAATTCAAACACTTGATCTGTTTCATGCATATTAATATTACCGGTTGGTTTCTGATTTGGTATCACGTTCACTTCAAATGACTGCGAACCAATCTGACCAAACTCAGTTTCAACATCGACGCGGATAGTATGATTGCCAACTGATAAATCTCCAATACTTTCTCTATAACGCTTGCTTTCCATGACAAGCTCACCATCCAAGTACCATTTATACACTGAAACTCTATCATCTGGATGTGAAAGCCATACACGAGATCTAAGTGATACATCTAATGGATATCTCAGGTATTCATTACTGAATGTACGCACAATCTCAATTTCTAATGGTGTTGGAGGTAAAACTTCTACAATTTGACTTACTTCTTTGCTTTGCCCCCTGCTGTTAGTAACCCTAAATGTGAGATTTTTCATCCCTTCTTGGGAAAACTGCAGAGTAAACTTGCCGTCATCTTGATTTAACACTTTAACTCCGGGTGTTTTTAGTAGCTCATACGTATACTCTACGCCAGGAGCAAAATGACGCTCTAAGCCTACCCATGCAATGTGTTTAGAAGGCATATAATTTACTGTAGCTGGCATGTTTAGTTCAATTTCAGGAAACTCGTATGTCCAGCTTTTCACACGAACTCTAGTCTCGTTGATTGTCTCTTGCTTTGACCCCTCGACCCAAGCTTGGTAGGTCAGAATGAAGTTTCTTCCTTCAAGAAGATTTTCACTAAATGTCAGGTCAAATTCACTATCATTTATTACTTTCCCATCCGGTAACACCCATTGGTTTTGAGTTCTACCATTAATAGACTCAGTTCTTGTGAAAGAGCTTCCTTTAATGTGGTGTGTAGAGCCGACTTCGACTAGATCAGGGACATCTAAATCAAAATAGAATCGTGGCGCTCTTAAGAAGTAATATCGCGCCCTAGCTTCGACAAAAGCTTCATCACCCAAACTACTATCACTTGCTATTCCGTTATATTTCATACGGGCATTAATATCCCTTCCTGTAAAATCATCTTTATAAAATGAGATTTCCGAAGGACCTGAGAACCAAGACTTACGATTATCAGTTGACCACTCGATAACACCATCCCCATTTTGAACGAGGTTATCTCCGTCATACAGTACGAATTTTGCTGCCTCATTAAATAGAACTTCATTAGTTTGTTGAATTAGTAGTTCAGGTTTGTCATAAGCAACAACTTTTAGAGTGCCGCTAGTTGACCATTCGCCTGTAAACTTATTTTCAACTTTAACTCTCAAGTATTCTATTTCTTTGTTTTCATATCGCTTACGCCAACGTAAAGTGTCTTTATGCTCTGTAGACTCCCTCCAATCGGAACCGTTACTTGAAACTTCCCACACCACTCGGCCAAGTGAGCCAACATCTGCTCGGTCTTCAGGTGAGTAAATTGCTGAAGCTCTCAATGGTATCCGGCCCTTAATTAAGCCATCCTTTAGCTCACCTTCAATTTTAGTGCCTTTGTACACAATAAAGTATGCACGAGCAGACTGAATATAGTACTCATAATCAGGTATAGGTGTTTTTGCTTTTGCTACTGCAACATAAATTCCACTTTCTTCGCCAATAACTTCCATTGGCATTTTTATGAAGGCTTCACCTTTCGCATCTATTGTGACAGTTTCTGTTAATGGTTCAGGTATATTTCTTCTGTCATACTTACCAATGTAAACTTCCCATTCACCCATTGAGCTTTTGTCATAAACCCATCCATCGATTCGATTGTAATTCCCAAGGTTGATTTTAGCCGTTACTTCGTCAGTAGATAGGATCTGGTCATCTTGAAAATCTAGATTAACGCCAAGTGTGCTATCAGGAACGACTAAAGCTTTAATGCTTTGGGATGCATTTATTTCTGGCATTCTATGGTACTTAACGTTGTAATCGATAGGGAATACTTCCCATAGATTGCGTTCAACTTCAAAAGGCATATCGAACCTACCAGATGTTCTAAATATTTCACCTGTTCTTGTAGAAGGGTTTTTCGGAAATGTTTGGCTAACCCCTTTGGTGTCGAATGTCATATCTAATGAACCAGGGCTCGATACAGTACCCATTCTGACAATTTCACCACCCGAGTATTCAACTGGATAAAAACCGTTTATAAGTTCTCGCCTTGAGCTAGCTTCAACTGAAATCCCTGTTGGTTCCTGAGAAGAAATCTGTGTCTTTTCATTAGGTATGATCAGCGTTTCACCAAACTCATTAATTATTTCGATATCGCTTTCAATTTCTACAAGCGCCTTGTCTAAATAACCAACAGCCGATGGTGTTCTACCTCGCAATGATATTTCAAAGCCTTCTGGTAAATTAACCCAATTGAATATACAGCTTTTAACACCTTTGCGCGCATATTTAACCGCGAGGTCTCTTTCACTATAGAACCGGCACTCTTCGCCGCTCACTTGTTCAGAATCTAAATAAACCAATTCAATTAGTCTGAACGGTAGATAGTCTTTTTCACGATGCTTTATATCAAACGACATAGGAGCAAAGACAACATTTAGATCATAATTAAATTTATCACCTGAAGAGTTTTTAACTACAACACTAATTTCTGCATTATCTTTTGGTGATAACTGTTGAGTTAAGCCATTAATAGTGACAATACCGTCACCAACAGAATTTAAACTTAATGGCACACCGTTTGATTGTACACTCTCAATAGTGACACCATTTACGTAGCCATTAAACCCAGCTACTAACAGTTCACTATCAAAGTAGAACTCATCATTTTCCTCCATACTTTGGCTGTTTCTGAATATAGAAATTAATGGCTGCTTACGAGATAAGAATGCAGCGTTTTTAAATTCTTTTTTATCTGATTTTGAATACAAGTACTTTGAAGTAACCGTAATATCGTAGTGCCCATCTGGTACACTCTGCACATCAGCTGTATAAATAAACTTGTTATTAATAACTTCAGGCCCGGTCAGATTTTTTACTATTACAGTTTCACCTTCAGTAATATTATCGTTTTTAAAAAGAGTAGTACCGTCAAATTCAAGTTCCTTAAGTACTTCGTGCGAACCACTAACTTTAAACTCAAGCTCAATCGATTTAGGAAGCCACCATGTACCTGATATAGCTGGAGAGGGTTTATCAAATACAACTCTCGCTGTTTCGTTCTCAACATCTATAGAAGCGCCTAGCAAGCCAAAGCTCAATGGCAAACCACTAGCCCTTGCATTAACTTTTACTTGCTCTACCCGAGAGTATGCATATTCCCAACTTACAATGGCCTGTGAGTTTATTTCATTATCAGTAAAGTACTTATTAATTGAATTTATCTTAAACTGGTGAGAAACAATGCCATCCTCATAGCCAATGTAATTTTTAGTTCCAAGGTAATAAGGAGTGATATTTATTGTGCAGGATGTACTTCCAGCATTTATTAAACAATTCCCCAAATTATCGACAATTACCTGTTGTGAATAATTAACTGGCTTTGTAGTGATTGAAATGGCTTTAACCTGAGCGTTTGGATCGTGATTGACATCGCTATTATTGTCGATCCATTTATTCCCTACATAAATAGAATATTTTGTTAGTTCAGGCGCAATTGGAGCCTCGACGTTAAAAGATGTAGTTCCAGACTTGATTAGTGTTTTCTCTTTCTCCGCGCCAAAATAGGCAAACACTTTATACCCAACAGGCACAACTCCGCTCATTCTCAATCGACCTTTCAGAGAAAAGTTATCTCTATCAAGCTCATCCATACCAACCCATTCAAAATAACACTTTCCAGATACATTATTGTTGGTACCAATTGCAACCGCTTCATTAGTCACAATGTCACAGAAACCTGAAAACTTAGTTTGGACTGCTTCAAAACTAGACTCTTTTACGTGAGATACTAATCGACCACCTAAATTGTTAATCTTAAACTCGATTTCATCTTGAACTTTATTTAGTGTGATTGTTCTGGAATATAAATGTCCCAGAGTATCCTTGACCGTAACTTTTATTGTATTTAAGCCATTTTTGAAAATAACAGTGTCAGGTATTGTAGCCACACCAATTTTTGGCTTGTTAAAAGCAACGTTAGAAGAATTAACTTGAATCGATACCAGGTCAACGTCATCTGTAAATGAATTGAAAGTTGAAATTACCAGCTCTTGATTGTATGCAAAGTTACTGCTGTTATTTTGCTTAACACCTGATTTGAAAATATCAATTTTTGGGGCAGTTTTGTTAATTCTTAACCCATTAAAATTTTGGTTAGAAGGGATGCCACTTGAATTTGTGAAAGCCACAGAAGCACCATAATAACCATCTTCAATTTGCGTCATATCGAACGTGTAAACATATGCACCATTTACACTTTCTCTCTTAGTGCTCGTAATAGTCTTATTTGCTGTAACTAGTGAGCCATCATTTGTATATAGAACATTCCCGCTATAGGTGATGCCACTTGAAATGGTTGGCTGACTATTTCGGCTGAATTTTACATTTAACTCAGACGGGGCCCACCAATCGCCAACAATCTCGCTTGAAGGCTTATTTAAAACGAGTTTAGCTGTGTTATTCGAAACTTGAATTGATTTGCTATTAACGTTTATTGTCTTTGTAGTCGCATAACTAGCAGGCATGGAATTAACCTCAAAAAGGTCAATTTTTGTTGGTTGGTAATTCCAAGGAACAGTTAAAGCGTGTTTGGTGTTACTAACTCCCCAATAACTATTACTCGAATCAACTGACACTTGATAGCTTAAAGAGCCCACTTTATTTGAAATAGCATCACCAAGCTTTATTTCTGAAAATGAAATATCGCATGAAGTAGCGCCACTTACTACTGTACAGCTACCAAGCGATGGTATAGATACCTTCTGACTGTAATCCCTTGCTTCAACATTAACTCTAACTGCAGAAAACTTGTTTGCGGGGTTGTAATTGGTATGGCTACCTACGCTTTTCCATGAGTTTCCAAGCTTAACTGAGTATCTTTGGACAGTGGGCTTAACTGGAGCTGCAAAATTGAAAATAAAGTTTTTTGTATCAACTAACTTTTTAGCTTTTGCTGACCCTGAATAATAATAAATTGAGTAGCCAATACTATTCGGACCTGAATTGGAAGCAACGCCTTCAACTTTAAATCCATCAATTGAATAACCGGCTGTGTTATTCCATTCAAATAAACAATATCCAGCGCTTAAGGTTCCCCCTTGTAATGCTAAATTGTTATCTGTAGTGACAGTACAGTAATCGTCTATAACAGTTTGGCGAGCCTCAAGCTTGAAGTTTCTTACGTTTGAAATAAGTGTGCCTGATTTGTTCTCGATGACAAATTCTGGTTTGTAGACATTCATCGTTCCTTTGATAGTTGTGATAGCAATAGCGCTAAATGAAAACATCAAAGTAGTTAAAGCCGCTGCCTTTAAATAACTCATTATTAGACCTTGTTGGAATTACTCAGAGTTAACTTACCAACTTAGCCAATCAATAAAGCCTGAAAAAAAATTGAAATAGAAGAAAAATTCGTTTTATTAATTTTGGAAGGGAATGATTAAAGAAATTTCCAACCAACCCTAGTCAAACTGCACTATCACATTTAACTTTGTCATTAAAAGCAACAAAGAAAATAGCATACATCGATATGCATAAAGTTATTTCTGAATAGATTGCAACAGTCTTCCATATGGGAAATTTTGCCATGACTGGATACAAGCTTAACCAAAACACAGTGTAAATTGATAAAGTAAACATAGCTGGTTTAATGATCTTCTGTGGAAGAAGATGCTTAAACTTAACTAAGAACATTACCAAGAAAATGTAAAATGAAGCATTAAACATTGCCAGTAGCCCTCTGAAGTTCCAAGTGGAAATCCCGAGCCACCAGCCAATTAACAACCAAGAGTAAATTATAGAAAAAACACAAAAAGTTATTTTGAAACTAACTTTCAATTTAAGTAAGTAGAAAAGGCCGAACAGCATAAAAAACTTTTCAAGAAAGTTAAGAGATGTGAAGTACAAAAGTGTGTTCCATACATCTCCACTATTGTATGAAAAGAATAACCCTACCTTAGTCGCGCATGAAATAGCTATGGCCAAAAAGAAGCAAATAGCCGAAAGGTTTTTATTGAATATGATTGATTTATAAAACTGAACACTAAAGGCTAGTAAAACTGGTGCGCTTATCACGTAAGCTAATTGATTAACCATTCATACGCCTTTCTGATTAGTTTATAAAAGGTAAGTGTAGTTGATAAGTTAGGTACTGTACTTTTATAGCATATGTATTTTGTTCACCTAATAGTTTGAATAAATAAAGCTCATCTTAATAAATACTTTATAACTTATATATCAGATGGTTACGAAAAAGAAATGGCCTACTCTATGACAATATTAATTTTTTGCCTTAATCAACAAAGTCAAAACTTGTGAAACTAATTGGGACAAATAATCTTCGCTATACTCTAACACTTTCTCCAACTCGGCTTTGTTTTTAGAAGGCTCTAAACCGATAACAAAGCTTTCAAAATCTTGGCGGTTATCTAGTATCGAAATCACATTGTCGATTGTTAAATTCGGTTTTGAGCCCTCTAGCAAAGCAATAAGCTTAAGTGAAAATTTACTAAATGGGCTTTCATCACAATATTGCTTCATTTTTTCTGCAATCATACCTACCTCAATATTTAAAAAACCAAATTACTTATAAAGCACTAGACGGCGCTAGTAATGAAATCTCTTTGTTAAACGATTGAAATCGCTCTTTACACAAAGCCAGTACAAGCTTATTTTTATTCTTTTTTGTTAACGATCTATTTTTTAGATTCGCGATGAATTTCACTCAAAATGGCAAAAACTAAAATCACAAAACACCAAACAGGTAGCCAAATAAAGGTGGCTAGATTGCTTTGGAAGGTTGTAATGTTTTTTACACCCCAATAGCTATTGCAATATATGGCCATTAAAATAATGTACGTTAGGATGCTGATAGCGAGTACGATGTACCAGGTTATAGTATTGAGCTCACTTCTAGCGCTTATTAATATTATTAAGGAGCTTGTTAACACGAAGATGTTTGTGTACACAATCACTAAAAATATATTAAGGAATTCGATGTCGAGTGTGAAAAAAGCATCGATGCTGCCTAAGTTCTCAACAATGAGCGAATGAACGTACAAAATGAAAACTAAGAACGCTGTCAAGACTGCTGCTGTAACAAGACTGGTCGTTATATATTTACATCGCTTTAATTCTTCTGATTTCACATTACTCATACAATCACCTTACTGATTTTATATTGTCTTGATAAAACCGACTTAACCTCAATCTAATTGATAAGAACGCAGGTTTTCTGCTTCACTATTAGATTTTGTTACCTTTGAATTCGTGGCTCGTAATTCTGTTGGCGCATTTTTAATAGCAAGCGATGCACACATTTTCACTTGCTCTAAACCATATTCGCTTTTTTGTGTTAATCCCGATTCAATTAGAGCTTGCTCACCTTGGATGCTTACTTTTATTTCAGGGCAATCAACATATCTCAGGCTTGGGCCACATGACCACTTTGCATAGTCATCTGATCTGCTGCTATTGCTTGATGTAATAGAATAACTAAACTCATGAGCAGTATAGCTTTTACAATCAAGATCAAAAAAACCAGCCCTTTTTAATTTCACTGAACCAATTTCACTGAGTTTCTCTTTCTCAACCGGGGTTAAGCTCATTTCAATATCCGGTATAGAGCCTCGGTAGTTAGACACCCACGCTAAAATACCCGCAACTAAAAGCGTAACTAATAGTAAAGTGAGTAATGTGATCAGCTTACGTTCTGAATTTAATTCCACAACAAACTCCAGGTTTGAAATTTTTAGACAACTTAATTAGCTTCTACAGTTATTTCTGTATCCAACCTATGAATACCAGCAAAGTAAATTTGTCCTCTGCTAACCGTTTAAAGATAAGATCTAGATTTGTTAGTAATATATCAGTATGTATTTATCGTGCTCCGCGAGTTTTATTTACTATTTTTAGTTTTTTTTTGCGATTCCATGAGATATTTATGCTTCACAAAGAGAGCAAAACAATGAAATTGAATGTTAAGAGTTAATTTGTAGTTTCTAGTGTCGATAGAATTTCTTCCACATCAGAAACTTCAACTTTTTCCCCAATTAATATGGATTTAGTAGACCCGCTTTGAGATAAGTCGCTTGCTTTAACAATATCGCCAAATCCTCTTAAGATCATATCTTGTTCGGCCAATTCATAACCATCGTCGAACTTAGTTAAGAGAAGTAAGCGTTGTAATAATTTTTCACCAATCTCAGTTGGGCAATATAAATCTAGCTGACCTTTTCCACCATGACGCACTAAACGTCCCCGTATTTGATGGCACGTTATTGTTCCGAACCTTTCAGCATGGTAGATGATCGTTTTTGTTAACCGAGGGATAGTCAAGCCAATTTCAACCATTGTTGTAGAGATTAGTATGCTAGCCTTGCCCGACTTAATATCTGCAATTGATTTTCTGTTGTGGTCTGGACTGCAACCAGAATGAATATACCTAACTTTATTTCGGGCAAACTTGTTCCACTTCGTGAATACCTCTTCTACAGATGCGAAATTCTCAGAATTATCCTTAGTGGGACATACAACGAGTACTTTGTTACCAAGCTCAACTTGATTAAGGCACTCTTTCATTAGTGCATGGCTTTCACTTTTAAGTCTTAACTTAGTGGTTATCTCTTTCTTAGCATGACATTTGGTAAGTCTGAATATGTGCTTTGATTTACCATACGAAATCAAAGCCTGGGTTCTAGGTATTGGAGTAGCTGTTGCTTCCAAAAAGTGTGTATTTTCAGAAAGTAGTAATTCTCTTTGCTCAAGTCCAAACCGATGCTGTTCATCAACCACAACTAAATCCAGTACACCCACCATTCGATGTAACAGAGCGCTTGTACCGATTAAAAAATTCGTTTCCTCTAAGTTTGTTTGTTCTGTTTCTAATGTAACTAAGACTGGCTTTAACGAACCAAAATATGAATTTAGCTCTTCATGAATTTGCTCTGCAAGGGTTTGGCTAGGTAACATAATCGCTGCTCGCCCACCAGCGGAGACCACTGAAGCAGCGCAAATTCCGTAGACAACTGTTTTTCCAGTTCCTACATCACCAATTAGAGCCCCATCGACTTTGGTACCTTCCTTAAATTTATTGGTTATTGATTCAACAATTTGTGTTTGTTCTGTAGTTAATTCAAAAGGAATTTTTTCCTTTAGCACGTTGATAGGTAGACCGTGTAAAGAATTTACAAGTTTATTTGGCTCTCTTGGATTTAAGGCATTCATTTCACGGATACAATATAAGGCGGCAATTCTTTTTATGACACCCCTAGCTTCTTCCCATGACTCTACCGAACTAGGATTGTGCAATTCGGTTAGAACATCTTTTAAAGTCATTTTCTTAGTCTTTAAAACTTGTCTAATGTTTGGTACCCATTTTATAACTTCCCTTAGATGTTTTTCTGCTTGATTAAGTGTGTTGGGTAACTGTTTTCTAATAACCTCTCTTACCTGCTCTTTAGATAGGTACCCGCGCTTAGATTTGTAAATTGGTACGAATTTCCCAATGTCAGCACTGGATATTAATTTTGCTGCGCGTAAGTTTAGGTAAGCCCCATTAGCAAATGAAACTCCTTTGAAGTAATAGGTTGAACCAACTTCAGCCAGACTTTCTTCAATAAGCTTTGTATCACCGAAAAGCTTTATTGAAAGTAAGTAACCTAAATCGTCAAACAGCTCAATTGTTAAAACCCCTTTCCCTCTAACCCAATTGAAAGATGGTGCTGATACTAATTTTCCAGCTATTACTATTTTATGGCCGCTTAATTGATATGCCTTAGAAAATTCAGTGACAATGTTTGTGTAATCTTCAATTTCAACTGGGCAAATTAATGGCACCTGCCAAGCATGTTTAATACCAAAGCACTCTAATGATTTCAGCTCCATCATTTTCCCCGTCGTTGAATCGTTCCTTTATATTCCCTCATATTGAAAAATGTGCAACTTGGAGGTTTTTAACTCTAAAAATGCGCGATATCTATGTTTTGAAATAATGAATTAAATTAATTACTGGATTTGTTTATGAATAATCATCCTCAATATCAACCACAATATCAGCCTCAAAAAAGTCCGAATGAGTATTTTGATTCTAGTCAGATGCATAACACTGGTGCTGAATGTCAAAACCAATACGTGAATGAAAACTATACTCCTAGTCATATGCATAACAATAATGCTCAGTCTCCAGTGAAACAGAGTCAAGAGGGTCAAACACAAAGCAGTGATTTCAACCCTGATTATGCTCCCGGTGGTAGGTATTACTCAATTAAAGTTCATGCAAGCAAGGCTGCTGTCGAATTCAAAGCAGATATAACAAGGAAAGGGGTTATTACTATTCGAATTGAGGCCGCTTCTGGAGCAAATAAAAGTTATGACTGGAAAAACAAAATTTCCATTCAGCTTACTCAGCTAGGTTTGATTGAATTTCTATGCGCATTTTTATTCATTAAGGAAAGTATTGAGTTAAAGCATTACGGAGCTAAGAATGACAAATCATTAAAGGTTCAATACCAAGAAGGAAAGTTGTTTGTGCAAGTATCACAAAAAGGTAAAAAGCTTTGTGGAGTACCTATTCCTATCAATGAAGCAGTACGTATAGGTCAATTTGCACTGGACTCTTATTTGAAAAACTTCGACAACATTAGTGCTGAGTTTGCTGTACAGAATTTTAACCGAGCAGCTAGTTTGGGTCTTTGAGCGCTAGGAAAGGGAGGTTGAAGATGTTTTTACAAAATGACGATGCTCTAGAAATACCTCATGGTAATTCATCAGTTTGGCGGTATATGAGTACTTGGAAATTTGAGCAGTTACTCATAAATTCCACTTTGTTTTTTCCAAACGCTAATGCACTCTCAGATCAATATGAAGTATCTATACCTGAAAGTGTTAAAAACAAAAAAAGAGATGACCTAATTAATGACGGTATCACTGGGAACAATCTTAAAGGTGAATTGGAAGCTTTTTTTTGGAACACCAATCCTAAGAAAAATTGTGTCTTTATCAACTGCTGGTCATTAACTCCACATGAGTCATACGCTTTATGGAAGATTTATCTTTCAGGTGAGGCAAATGGGGTTGCCGTTAAAACGTCAGTGAGCAAACTTAAACGCTCAGTGATTAACGGGCAAGACAGTAACCCAGAGCCATTTTATATGGGTAAAGTTAAATATAAAAAACACCTTTGCGATGATAGCCTATCAAGGCTATCACTAATAACAACGAAAAAACCATTTTATGATTTTGAAAAAGAGCTAAGGCTTTTCATATTGAATGATTCACCACCTAAGAAGAGCTTGGATCAAACTGTTAATTTCAATCAAGGTAAGAGTGTGAAGATTGATGTTAATGAGCTTATTCAAGAAGTGTACATTTCGCCATTTGCTTCGCAAGGTTACATAGATGAGATAAAACAATTGCTTAAAAAGTATGGTTATTCAAAAACTTTGATTAAAGAATCTGAAATACTTGATATGTAAAATTGGTTTTAGTCCACTGCACTGTTAAAGTTGAACAGTGCAGCCCCCATAACCAACAGAGTGCGACTCTTACTGCTCGATTAAAAGAGTTTCAACAACTTCTTCTGTCGTATTGCTTTTGATTCTTATTTTTTTAGCGTGTTTATTAAGTGACACAATTTCATCACAGAACCCTTCTGTTGGGTATAGAGTGTACTTGTAGTCTATAACTTTATCTTCATCGTCCTTTACAGCAGCGATATCATACTTCTCTAAAATGCCAGCATTAATAAGGTCTTTCATTGTGGAAGTCATATTTCTGCGAATAGCAATTAAGCGATTTTCAGTAATGTCTTCTGACTCAATAGAGCCAAACTTAATCATTATTCTTACAAGCATGAAGTGATACGTTTTTTCGGGGCTGGCGTATCTAAACAATGTATAAAGTCTGGTTGTAAGCCAACTAGACAAGGTTCTCTTAAATTGTTGCGCCTGGTTAAAGTAATATCCTTTATAAGATACAGTTTCAATTTGCTGAGCCATGTACTCATTAAGAAATACTATGCATCTCTGAGTGCTTGGCCCTTTTTTACCAGAAAAATGAATTGACCCCAGATAAGGCATTTTTGCTTCATTTGTTTCTACTTCACCATTTGAGTTGGTGCTGTAGTTAAAAGACAGTTGACTCCCAGACAGGATTAGTAGCGCTTCCTTTAAATCTGGAAAAGATAGTGATTGATTAACTGACTTAAGCTCTGCATTTAGTTCATTCATTTTAAAATGAATTGCGTAACGAGTGCCGCTTGCGTTATTAATCTTAGAAATATTGCCTTTAGTTGCAAGTGATATAAGCGCTCTTTCTACCTTTTCTTCGCGGTCAGATGGCCAAGCAACATAGTCAGTTTCTTTACCTTTGATTACAGCTGGTGAGATTTGCAATTCACCGGTGTATTCAACACCATCCAACTTATCAGAAATAGAGCGAGAATTAACGAGCCTTTCTGGTGCTTGTCTAATTGGGTATATGGTAGTTTTAACTCTTACAAAACGAGACCATAAATCGTATAAAGGAAAGGTATTTGATAACGAATTTGATTTCAAACCTTCAAAATGCAAATCAGTGAAGAGTTTAAGCTGCTCAACCTCAGCGGCTTCCTGAACTACTAGCCCTTTGGTGCTGATAGTCTCTGGCAAATTATTTATTGTAAGTTTGTTTTTGCTCATACCGAAATTCCCGCATACTTGAATTTCAAATATATCAAATCGCTATATAAATAACACAGTAAAATGCACCATTATTAAAAAATTCTTTATAATCATTACGATAATAGAGTGTAACTGTGATCTGACTACCTAATAAACCTATTAAAAATAACGTGTAATTGCGATCTGGTAGTTTGAGTAACAGTATGAATAACGTGTAAATGCGATCTGAGGTGAAGATTTAGTTCATAAAATAACGTGTAAATACGATCTGGGATGAAAATTATGGCCGAAAAATAACGTGTAAATGCGATCTGGGATGAAATTTGATGTCATAAAATAACGTATAAATGCGATCTGAAACTAAAAATCAGCTCATAAAATAACGTGTAAATGCGATCTGACACTAAAAATTAGCTCATAAAATAACGTGTAAATGCGATCTGACACTAAAAATTAGCTCATAAAATAACGTGTAAATGCGATCTGACACTAAAAATTAGCTCATAAAATAAAGTGTAAATGCGATCTGAGAGGCTACATAACTACTGAATAACGTGTAATTAGGGTCTGAGATATATTTTCAGTTTATTATATCATCAACTTACTTCCTGTGTACCCGATGTGAACTTAAAACTATTGGTCAAAAATAAACCGGAAGAATTTGCCCTAAAAAGGACAGAGAAATTACAAAATAAAGTGCAAAACTGATCTGGAAAATAAAACGTATATATTTCAGGTATTTACAGGATTGTATCACACATAAATAAAGGTTACGGGCGAAAAAAAACTATTTTCAAATTAAAATTCACTAAACTTCTGTAGTATGGATTCAGCAGGGCTGTGAATAACCCACTAAAACAAGGTGTAATTGCGATCTGAGAAGCGTGCAATTGCGATCTGGTAGAGTAATTTGGCGTATATTCAATCATTTTGAATAAAAAACAAACTGTGATTGTGGATAAAATAACGTGTAAATGCGATCTTGAGCAATGTCGTTGTGGATATTTTACAGGCAACCCTTTATAACCTGTTGATAATAATATCAATATGAGTGCTAATAACGTGTAGTTGCGATCTAAATAAGGTGTAATTACGATCTAAATAACGTGTAATTGCGATCTCACTTATTTTTTATTAGTCAGTTAAATCAACAAGTTAACTACTCAATCCACAGCGCTAACCTAAAGATCTAACCTATATATTTAACCATTATTATCCTTAATATTTATTCTTAGCTCTCAACAAATAAAATTAAAAAATAATATTTAGTATTTAAAAAGAACTAAATTCAACTCCTTTAGCTAATTTAGCTAATAAGTTCTTTGCAAAATGCACGATGCTATTTAGCTGTCATTCTGTTGTTAGATAAACAATAGAAGGCATATTCATGAATTTTTCAATCTCACTCTCTACCGCAAAACATCTGTTTGTGGATGCTTGTGGTATAGCAAATAGCTCAAAGTGCAATATATCTGCGCTGGATTATATTCACTTCTCATTACTTGGCGGCATAGCAGAAGTGCTAGGAACTGACACTCAATCAATTGTTAGGCAATCTTCACCAATTGATGCGTTTGAAGATTATGAGATTTGTATCGAAGCCAAAAAACTCAATACAGTCATAAGTAGCTTTACCGATGAAAGTAAGCCATTAAAATTTCAATTCGATGAAGATAAAGTAATTGTGAAACATGGTCGTTCAAGGGCTTCAATAGCTACAATGCCATGTGATAGCTACCCTATTCCCAAAATAGTAATTCCTAGTGGCTTTCAATTTTCTTGTAATGCTGAGTCATTTAAGTCTGCTATTTCTGGTATTTTTTATGCCAAAGCGAATAACGATGTAAGGCCGTTCCTAAATCATATTAACTTTTCTATAAATTCTAATAAGATGAAGTTATACACTAGTGATGGTCATAGATTGGCTACGGACATTGTTCAGTTAGAAAATTCTGTAGATGATTTGAAAGGTATCTTGCCATTTAAACTTGCTGAAATGCTTCTCCAAGCACAGCCTAATGGTACTTTGGGCTTTTTCTTTGATGAGAGCTACTTCTATTGCTCAACTGGAGGAACAGTATATGGCTCAAAGTTCGTTGCCACTGAGTTTACAGACGTAAGTGAGATTTTAAATACTGAGTTATTTCAATCCATTAAAATTGCTAAAAGTGAGTTGCTGGACTCTGTAAAACGAATTAAGGGCTTTGTTCAAAGTGCAAAAATTGCAAAGTTAACAATCTCATTAAAAGGGCAGGAATTATTACTAAATGCAAATGCGGATAAAGGAAATGAAATTGACGATGTAGTAAATACTGAATTATTACAAGCAAATGTAACCGATGGTTATGAGCCTGTATTTACCTTAAACCCAAATTACCTGTTCGATGCTGTTAAAAGCATAAAATCTAACTCAGTTTGTATATCTTTCACTTCAAAAGCTCTCCTCAAAATCACTGACCCTGATAACGTCAATATCAACAGTGTGATCATGTCTATGCGCTAGTTTATCTAGCGCTATATTTTTCGTAAAAATGCGCGTTTTGAACACCTTGATACCTTATTTCCAGTCAAGACAAACAAATTAGGAAATCAGTTATGAATTATCAAAACAATGTAGAAGTACAAGTGCTAAAATCAGATCAATTAGTACCATTTGCATTAGGAAACTCACGTGAAAAAAATAACCATGAGGCGCGTAAAAATTTAACCGAATCTATCAAAGAAGCTGGAGGGGTATTGCAGCCAATTCTTGTTCGTCCAACAGCAAGCGAGTCTAAGTTTGAAGTGATAGCAGGTTTTGGTCGCTGGGAGTCGTGTATTGAGCTTGGTTTTGATGTACCAGCACTTATTAAGCCAATGACTGACAATGAAGCGTATGAAGCTCAGTTAATTGAAAACCTAGTGCGAGATGATTTAACCATTGTTGATGAATCAAAGGCCGCGCAAAAATTTATTACGATGTATCAAGGTGACTATTCAGCCGCAGCCGAGCGATTAGGTTGGACTCAAAAAAAATTAAATGACCGTGTTCAGTTATTACGTTGTTGTGATGATGTATTAAACGCATTAAACGAAAATAAAATTAAGATTGGTCACGCAACCATTTTATCGAGCTTTTCAGAAAAGTTACAAATCGGCACATTAGGTAACATCATCAATGAGAATTGGAGCATTGAGTATCTAAAGCAACGTGCTGGAAAGGCAAAGAAGTATTTACATACAGCAAAATTTGACACCAAAGACTGTGCAGCCTGTCCTCATAACACTTCACACCAGATAGGTATGTTCGACTTTAACGTTAGTGATAAAGCGGCGTGTGCAAAGCTATCATGCTGGAATGTTAAAACCGATGAGTGGCTGAAAGAGCAAAAACAGTTAGCAGAAGAAAAATACGGAACAGTAATTTTATTAGTTGAATGTTCAAGCGCTGACAGGAATACAGTTTCTAGCGCCAGTGTTGGTGAATCACAATACAACGAAGGTTGTGCATCTTGTGAATCGAATGTAGTGATTATGGATGATCGTTCTGGTCGTGAAGGGCAAACATTAGAGTCGCAATGCATTGATAAGGTTTGCTTTGCAAAATGTGTGAAAGCATTTAATGAGCCAGATAATACTCAAGAAATTGCAGCTGAAAGCAACGCTAACTCTAAAGAACCCTCGACTTCAACAAGTACGAGAATATCAACCAAAAAACCTCAACCAGTGGAACAAAAAACACCTAGTGCTGTTATTGAGCTTGAAAAGAAGTTAATTCATCAAGAAGCTGAAAAAATATTTGCGAATGAAGCTTGGTACGTAAATGGTGTAGTGCTTGCTTCAATGGCTATTACGACAGGTTATAAGCCAGCATTTTTCAAAAAGTCAGATAGTTTTAATGAAAACGTTTTGGCATGTAAACCAATTACAAATGAGCAAATTCAAGAAGCTATAAATCAAGCCGTAACAGCGAGTGTATCAAGTAGCGCAAAAACTGTAGATAGTCGATTTGTGTTTCAACAACAAGCCTTAATGATTAGCGCTATGGCAACACTTGATAACGCAAAAGACATTATAACCGCAGCGTGGAATCCCTCTGAGGAAGTATTAAAAAACTATACAGGTGCGGGTATTAAAGGTCTGTGTGTTAGTGCTGGTTTTGATAAGGCATTTAATGATTGTGAAGCTAACAAATCAGCCAAGCTAACATTTTCTAAAATTGCTGGTAAATCAAAAGGTGACTTTATTAAAGTTATTATTTCTTTTGATTTTGATTGGTCTTCTTTTGCGCCTGACACAATTTTCAAGCACTTAAAATAATTTCCCTCCCTTTGGGGTTTCTTAAGATGAAGTTGCCCCTTTATTTTCCCATGTTCTAATTAATTTACTTTTAAAAACGAGATATAAATATGATTCAGTCTATTGCAAACCTAATGCAGCAAGCAGGTGCGAAACAAGTACAGCTTTCAATTAAATTAACTGATAACGGCGCTCAAGTGGTATTGAACACTCAGTTATACCCATCTAACTCTCCTGAGCTTGAAGGTGCGATTGAAAAATTAAATGGGCGTGATAAGTCGGCGCAACTTAGGTTACGAACAGCGCTTTCTAAGCCACTTATTGCCAAAGGTGATATTGGCGAGCTAGATGTTAACTTCGCTGACTACATTACTCAGTACACAGATTCGTTTGTAAGCGCTGCTGCAAGCTATAACTCACTTGTTGATGTCAAATCATCATTAGATGCTGCAACGTCCTCTGTCGGCGCTTCTGAGGGCTCTGTAGCGACAAATAATGAATCAACTGTTAATGCAGAGCCAAATATCACAGTTGATGAAGATTTTTCAGATTTTGATGATGAGCAAGCTGATTCGCTATAAGGGGTGTGTCAATGCGATTTGAAAGTTTAGAGAATTTAGAGCGTAAATTTATTTTAGGTTCAATTGAGTTAGCAGATCCGATTCCTAGTGGTTCACTTGATGAAGTTGTTGAATTACTTTCTACGCAGTACCCGATGGTACGCTTTACACGTATTTATGAAAGTGACGGTATATTGTCTAGTTGTGGTCGGTATATGGAATACACAATCCAAGTTCCGCCTGTAAAAACAAATGGATGATATATGGTAAGCAATTTTGATAAGCGCCTTTTGGCGCTTGATACTCAAATAGAAAAGATAAACTCAACAAAAAAAGGGGTCTCGGAAGAATGTTCATCTCACGTACAGAGGAAATTGGAGCTTGGTCGCTTACCCAAGCAGCCATGCCCTTACAAAGGAAAGTGGTTAACCCCGCTCATGTAGCTCTTCCACATCAACAGCTGTACGGTGTTATCCCAATGATAACGCCTCAAGCAAAAGAAAAAATAGATGAGCAAACCCTTTTAGCGGCAGGCCATTTAACAACCTTGGCAGATGACTGGAGTTCTTGGAAACCTTTCTTACAAGGGATTCAAAAGCATTCATTAGCCGATGAGTTGCTTGAAAGTGTTCTAACGAGTGAAGTTAATACAGTCAAGCAGGCTTTGGCACTCAAAGACCTACATGACTTAACTATTAAAGCAATTGAATCTCAACTCATGGATTACAAAGAGTTTTGGGTAAGTAAGCTCAAAGAGTTTGGGTTATCAACTAATGAACAAATTGCTGATTTTATGACTAGGACTGTAGAGCTAGACATTGAATCTGTGTTCTTTGAGGCTTCTAAATATAACTATTATTCATCTCCAGATGCCTACTTGAAGTTTACGTATGGTCAAGGTCTGGCTGTGCTTGATATTGATTTAAAAGATAAGCCAAAGCCATTAAGAGATCTGACAGTGAATTTAATCAATGTTTTAGCCTGTATTGGTACTTATAATACATCGCTCGATTTGATGTACTCGCACAGTGTTGATCAGGAATTGATGGAATATGTACGAGATCTAAGTTCTGAAAGTCGTAATGCATTGAAAGAGTCAGTATTTGAGCTTGAGGATGAAGAATTGGCTTTGTTTCTTAATGAACATCACTCAGGAGTGACAGAAGAATTTATTGATATGTATGGTGATATTGATAGCCTGATCTTTAGTTTAAAAGACTGTATAGAATTTAACTTTGACCTTCATAATGACGGCTTATTTAATGATCTGTTTTTCTATGATGATTTGAAAACTAGTCTCAATAATATTTTAGCTGTGTTACAGAGTTGGTCTGATACACAAAACCCCCTTGTATCTCATCCACTCGCATATAAATTGAAAGTCCTTAGTGAGCTATTACTTTCTCACTGCCAATATGATTTGGTTAATTATTTTGAAACTTGTTCAGATGTAATTGTATCAGATTTACGTGTTATTAGTTTTGATTTAGCTAATGATACAGCGGCTTTAAATAACTTAAATCAATACTTCAATGACACTTGTGAAAACGGCGAATTAAAAATTGACCTAACTGATGTCCGTTGTCTAGATGCATTAAAGCAAATGCGTATGGCTGATGTGTTAATAGGGGTTTTAGTGTCAAGTTAAGCGCGTTTATCATCGTTGGGTATTCTGTTTTTACCTTCTAAATTCGGAGATAAAAATGAATAATCATACACCACAGGTTGCTCTTGTATTTCATGGGCAATCTGCGAACAATATCTTTTGTGCGACAAAGCACATGATTGATAGTGATGGCATGAAGTTAGGTGAATACATTGATGTACCTGAATGTATAGAAATAATGCGCTCACAACTCTCACCTAAGAAAATAGAAACTAAAACCGATGACTTTGAACTGCTGCCAAGCAATGTGATCTTAAATAACAGTAAAGCGCTTGTATGGCACAAACCTTCTCATAAGGGGATTTTTTGGTATAGAAGTCATAACACCAAGACTGAATTTTCAATTATCTACCCTGCCCTTCTTTTTTGTTTGGAAAAAGATAAACAAGGAGAACCAAATGGGTTAATTGTGTTTGCTTTACCAAGTAATCAACGACCCAATGAAAATACGCGTTTGTATCATGCGCCACTGATGAATATTTATTCGAATGGAGTTGTTTGCCAAGGAAATGCAACTTTACCCAAAAAGATCATATCAATTGCTGAATGCATGAATGATGTTGAGAAAACTGTACTGGCCTCAAACTTCACTCACGTAAACCACGATAAGACCCTTAAAGCAAAGGAAGTTGTAACAACGCAAAATTTGCTCGCATTCTGGAGCGCTAAAGCCAACACAAAGAGCCTAAGAAATGCAAAAGTAAGAATGCGAGAGTTGAATCGATTTATGCGTTTGGGAGAGTTTTTAAGTTCGGCCTTGTGAATATTTCACATTCAAATTGATAGTGAATAATTCACATTGTATGTCCGGTCACATTAAGAGGGTTAAAAAATGAACACGTTTTCAATTCCATCAGAATGGATTTCTAAACCATTAAATGTATTAGTTATTGGTGCGGGTGGTACAGGATCTGCGTTTTTATCAGAATGTTTTCAGCTTGATTATTTATTGCGAAAGGTAACCAATCATCAAGTTCACTTAAACATCAGTGTGTATGACGATGATAAAGTTAGTGAATCAAATGTCGGTAGGCAAGGGTTTTATCCTGTTGATGTTGGTATGTATAAAGCTGAAACGCTTGTTTCAAGGTTTAATTTACATGGCAACTTAAGTTGGAAATATAAAAATGAGCGTCTATTGCCAGAGGTATTTGATTATAGAAACTATGACTTGGTGGTTACTTGTGTGGATAAAGCCAAGGTTCGTGCTGATATGGGGCGTTTTTTTGCTAATGATAATCGTGGTTCTAGTTATAATAAATCACTAATGTGGTTAGATTTGGGCAACGGACGCGCATCAGGCCAGATTATTTTAGGTCACGCTTACGAACAAATTAATAAGCTACCCAATGTGTTTGATTTATACCCCCAATTAGAGAGTATTGTCGATGTTGACGAGGACTCTTGTAGCCACATAGAAGCTCTACGTAAGCAGGAGTATGGAATTAACAAAAAGGTTGTACTGGAAGCAACAAGGCTTTTGTGGGAGTTATTAAGAAAGGGATCTATTTCGCATCATGGTTCTTATGTCGATTTAGATAGTGCGACAGTAAAACCTTTAAAAATAGACCCTATTTGCTGGCAAGTGCTAGGTTACAACTCTTAATATTAGCTATTTTCGCCAGTTCGCATTGCCGCTAATTGCTTTGACGCTTCAAGCTTGGCGGCTTTCCCACCTTTCAATACATCAATAATGCACTTTGCAATGTATCCGCAGATTAAAGCTGGAACGACAAGTCTAAATAAAATAATTAATGTTGCTGCATTAGCTATTAAATATAGGCTTGCACCAAAACAAATGAATAGTACGAACAAGATAAATTGGTATCCCACGTTCACCTGTTCATCAACAGTTCGTTTTGAATTACCGCTGCTAATTTTCACGATCATTTTGCTCAATGTAGAACTCATACAATATGCTCCTTTGTTAATATCCCCAACAAATTAGCACCTACTTATAGTTGGGCGTGTCGAAAAAACTGCAAAATTAAACAATTTTTCATTGTTTAACCTTTGTTTAGTAATTTATTACCTGAATTTATCTTTTTTTTAAGTATTAGCTCGGGTTTGTTGATATAGAGTTAGTGTATTAATGCGAGGGGTTACTATGCTAGCTGACAATCGAGAAATTATTATTGAATCAGATGTGAGTGCGATACATAGGGCGGAATTTGATTTTAAAAGTTTCACATTTCATTTTCAGCCAATTTTCTGCCTTAAAACTAATAAGGTCGTTATGTATGAAGCTCTGTTAAGGTCGCGACAGTTTGCTAGTATTTCAATTGAAGAGCTTGTTATAGATGTAATCTCTTCAGGTAAATCAGATCAGCTAACCTTGCTAAACCTTGAGGCTATAAGGCCATATTTAAACGATCCGAAGTTTAGTGATGTAAAGTTTACAGTGAACTTAGAACCTGCCCAAGTTGCTTCTGAGGGCTTTAAGCGATTGGTTAATTATTACTTTCGAAAATTCAAAATTGATATGACAAGAGTGATATTTGAAATTACTGAGCGCCCCTGTTCACACAAGATGTTCAATGATGTTTTGGTGAACACTAATTCAATGACAGCAAATGGGTATCTATTTGCGATTGATGATTTTGGTACTGGTGTCTCTAATTTTGAAATGCTTTGTGAGCTTGATGTGTACATGATAAAGCTTGATGGAAACTTTGGTATTAAGTCTCTACATGATATTAAGTGCCAGAAGGTTTTTAAATTCGTATCGACTTTCAACGAGTCTTTCGGATGTAAAGTCTGTGCTGAGGGCTTGGAGACTGAAGAACACGTTGAATTAGCAAGAGGCCTTGGCTTTTGTTTTGGCCAAGGCTATGGGTTGGGAATGCCAAAAGTATTAACGGGCATTGTGGAATAATTAAATTATAAATTTCGTAAAGTTTATCGCTGATTCACATTGTTGCTCGGTAAATTTACCAATATGACAATCATTAGGTTTAACTTCTAGGTAGTTAGCCAACTGTCTGTACACATCAACTCTTGCAAAACCATACTCTTTCCAAAGTACATCTAATATTTTGTGTGCCTTTTGTCTTGCGCTTCGAGTGCCGGCATTAGCCAGGGTTCCTTGAGGTAAGTTATCCCCTTTGTGCACTGCAACGTATGAATCACATCCTGATTTGTAGTTTTCACAAAGATAAACTAAGCCGTGATCTTTACCTTTGAATATGTGCTTTGACTCTGAAAGTGATGCTAAACCGGAACAGTATTCACAGCGGACTTTGATGTCCCCTGCAGCTCTTGAGTTTCTTCCCATCACAATATCTTCCAGAAAGTGGATGAAATACATCCGCATCGATTTTTCAGCTAAGTCAGTTAAGTAATGAGCTTTATGCTTCAGCTCCCCTATAAGTGCCAGGGATAGAGCTTCATGCCGGTGATCAGAGAGCAACTTGCTTAGTTCATTTACATAGTTATACGTAGAAGCATCAACTATTCCAGACTTAGATAGTTGTTCTTGGACCAGTTTTTTTAGATCGACTTGGTTTAAATAAATCACAGCTTTGCCTTGTTTTAGTGTTTGTATGTCTTCCATTAAACCCTGGTTAAACAATTGCGCTGGAATTCAAAAAAAACTCAATTTTCTCGATTTTAATCTTTGCCTCAATTTTTTTGCGTGAAATAATGAGTGACATAAGGAGGTGTAAATGAACCAAAAAAAATCAATACCAGTCTCCCAATTAGCCCTTTATTACTCAGATAGAGAATTATTTAGGAAAGCTAAAGGTGGTGCATTCGATAAAAAACTGGCTAAAAGAGGCACGCGAGAGCACGCCCGGGCAGGTAAAAGTTCAAATCTAATACGCGCTGTGTTTTTAACTATTATAGGTTTCATATGTTACTTATTATTCAAATTTTCCTAGTGTTCTCTATCGTAGTGATCGTACTGATTGCAAAAGGGTATAGCGTCAAGAGAAAGCTCCAAGTGCCTCTTTATTGTCTATTTCTTGGTGGTGATGTTGGGGGACGTAAACCAATAAAGGTTGAAAATAAGAATCTAGTCGGTATGCCAGATGCCCTATTCTTCAATCTATTAAAGCTTAGGTTTGTTGTATGTGAGTTTAAGTCTCGAAACTATACTGGAATAAATTTATATGAAAGAGCTCAAATTACATTGTATATGGGAATGCTGAACAAATGGTATCTACCTGCACCGCAAGGTATTGTTGCATATGGTAATGGTTTTGCTGTTCGAGTGAGGTTTAATAAATCATTGTTCAATGAAATTTGCGGTCTTCGAAAGCAGTGCTTAGTTGAATTGGGTAAGTTTTAACAACTCGCTTCATTTGCAATTTATCTGTGCGTACACATAATTATACGTGTACGCACATAGGTGATTACCCCCTACCCTTCTCTTTATTTGCAAGCTCTAGAGCTTCTTTAATTGTATAACCTTGAGACTTAAACTTGTCTACTAACTCCCTGTCATCTGGATCTGTTGAGTAAACTAGTTGGGTTTCTTTATCTACAAAAAGCTTAACTATTTCCCTCGATTGCCCGTATCTCACTAAGATTTCTGAGTAATGGCCCTTATCAGTATGAACGCTTTTCATTAAATCATAGTCTTGATCTGTACCATCATACGCTTTTAACTCTTTGAGTTTATCAACGGCTTCCGGTTCCTGGGCCAACATAAACTTCCATGGACTATTGTTAACTATGGCCATCCCTGCTTGGCTTTGGTAAGCATCAAGTAAGCTCTGTGTGATACAAATGCCAGCTGCACGTGTTTTCCTGAATCGACGCCAACCAGTTTCAAGGAACTCGGCTAGATAATTGATTTTACCCGGCTTGTCTTTAAGGTATTCCCAAGCTTCATCGAGAATGAAAAGTTTTCTTTGTTTGTTGCCTGATAAAAACATTGCATGTTGAGCTGCGTTGATAAGGCTCATCAGAACACATTGTGATAAGTGAGGTTGCGAGGATAGTTCATCCATCTCACAAACGATTAATCGTGATTTGAAGTTTATTGGTGGGTATTTCTTACCAAAAAAGTCTCCAAAAATACCGCCTTCACACCATGGCTTTAGTTGGCGCCCTATCCTCTTTATTTCAACATCTTGGTGCTTTTCACACAGATCAGAAAAGTCTGTGATTGATGAATCTTTACCTTTAAGGTTCCAAAGCTCAGTGAGTACTGTAAGCATTTCTGTAGATTGGTAGTCACTTAAATCACCTGATTCTGACGCCATTGCTTTCAGCAAGGAATGAACCATGGCTGCTTGACCTTCTTTACCATAAAAGTCATCAATATTTGCAAATGGATCAAGTGAAAACTTCATGTTTTCATTGAAGTCAATGAATTGAGCATTCTTATACTGGCTTGCTAAGTTTTCATATGAGCGACCTTTGTCAATAACAAATACTTGAGCGCCGTCAGTATCGCTGCCCACATCAAGCCGGCTTTTAACACCAGAGCCTAGATATGAAGTGATTAGCTTATTATTGAAAAATGACTTACCAGCTCCAGAGCGAGCGCAAATAAGTGCATTAAAGGAGCCGTCTGTTTCAAATATATCTAAACCGAATATTTGCCCAAAGCGCGTGACAAACTCTAGAATTGGCCGTGAGGTGTTTCCTTTCCAACTCGCGCTATGTGGTAATAAAAATACAGCCCCTTTTGCCGTCCATTCATCAAACCGGTCTGATAATTTTATATATTCATCATCAAGTCCAAGAGGTAAAGCGTTTAAGAAAGTGCTAGGCGCCAAAATTGATTCTATGTTGAACTTATACTCTTTACGTTTGAAGAATGCCTGCAGCTTCCTAGTCGCAGTGAATGTTTCTTTCTTGTTCTCACCAAGGACTATCATGCTTAGGCTAATTTTACATAATCTTGAGTTTTTCAGTTCATCTTCGATTGCAAAATAATCTTGTGCCTGGTCTTTCAAGGTTGAAACCCACTCCAGCATTTTTCCTTTTGCTTGTTTTTTTAGCCATTTGTTACGGCGATCAAATTCTTCATTTGCCGAATGAATACTTGGTAACTGTACGTTAAGCGTCATTAAATATGGGTTCCAAGCAACCGTTCGCTTGCCAAAACGCCAATCACCTAGCAGGTTTATAATATCTCCGTAGTTCAAGTAATCGGGTGTTTGCTTGAGGGTCATGACTGAAGCAAATCCATTTGACTTCTCATCTAAAGATGAAAATTCTAGACCATATTCATCACGGTTAATTATTCCGCCCTGCTCTAATATTTGCGCACCAAGTGGGACAAGTTTGTTGATTTTTACTTTATCTCGCCAAAGCGCATTAGGTGAGTGATTGAAGAAAGTCTGCATTCTTGAAAGCCATTCTTCATCATTTAAAATCAATGGGGCTAAGCCTAACCCTTCGAATATTGAATATGTTCTATCTTTTATCTCTAGGAACTCTTTGAGCTCTTTATCGGAAGGGATAAAGTTTTTAACTGGGATTTTTACTGTGATCCAATGTTCAAAATCTCTTGGCCGGATACCTGATTTTTTATCAAGAGACTCTTTTCTTGCTTTAGAGTAATAATTAATTACTGATTCGCTCATTGCATCAGCAAGCTCACCGTCTTCACCACCAATCCGCTTCCCTCGAAGTTGTCTGTAACCATTTAGAAAGCTATCTATTCGTGGTAAAGCTGCTAGGCTTAGTTGAATTAATGTGTTGTGAGGAAACTCATCAGATAGAAAGCCTTCGTAGGCTGTTCTTATTTCGTTGTTTACCCCGTTAGTTGGTTGGCAGGCGATAACAAATCCAATGTAACCGCCTTCCATTAAGAACATTTGATATTCTTTAATATATTCCATTACACAGTTTAATTCTGCGGCTTTATTACCTCCGAGAAGCTTTTGTTGATCTTCAATGGTGCTTCGCCAAAGGGGGCCAGCATAATTCTGCTGGGTTTCTTCGATATCTGGATTCAATATCTTTTCGATAGCTTCTTGGATTTTATTCAGCATGCTATACACCTATTTTACTTATTAGCCTCAGGCTGAGGTCTAGAAATGCTCAACGGATCGATACCTTTGGCCATAGTTTCTTTTCTTTGGCTTGTTACTTTGCTTTTCTTTATTGTTTGAAATGGTAATACTCGACTTGGGCGCATTTGAGCTTGATGGCCTGTTACCCAGCGTCTTGGTTGTAATTCAACATAAACGAAGCCTGGAATATTCAAATCTCCAGACTTATCTTCCCAAGCAGCAACATAAATACGCATTGCTTTAGCTTCTTCTAGAACCGCGAGAGGCTCTGGCGCGATATCATTTGGAACGTAATTGAAAGTTCTTAAGTCATCTAACTCATCGTGTGATTGTTTCGAATATGACATTGTGTCATTGCTAGCGATACCAACAATGTTGGCTTTGTCATAATCTTGTGCGTTTTGTCTTCGCAAACTTCTTGGTTCATATACGTATGTGATGTCTTCCCCTTGACTATTAACGTAAATGACTTTCTGGTTTCCTTCTGAATTTGACTTTTTTTCACCTTCGTTTTTTGCATATTCTGCAGTCATCATGTGCTCAAGATGGTCTTGATTGTTGGTTAACTCATAAACCTCCATCGGCCCTTTACAGAGACCAAGTTCCGGTTTACCTGCACATGAAAATTCCTCTTCACCAATCGTAAATGCTGAACACCCAGAAAATAATGAGGCTATGGCTAGAATTGAGCTGATTTTAAAGATTTCTTTCATTGCTAGTTACTCCATCTCAAGCCATGCATCAAAATCGCTTGGTAGCCCATTAAAGGTTAAGCCATCTTCACGAACTAGGAATGGGGTTCCTCTAGCCTCAAGCAATCCCATAACGATAGGTGCTTTTTGAACAGCCTTTGCATCGCAGTCTTCTCTCATTTCTGTTGCTAGTTTTGTCTTGTTCATAAGGTCGATGACAGCTTTAGATTTATCAACAGCGCAATTTAGGCGTTTGGACTCAAGTAAAGATTGGTTGCCCAGCATCGCTGTTAGTACAAAGTCGACATTGTACTTTTCTGGAGATTGCTGAATTTTATTGAACAGGGCGTGGCAGTATCCGCAATTAGGGTCAACGAATATTGTTGCTTGCTTAGGTATGTCTTGGTTACCAAATGATAGTGTTGCAAGCTCATCTAGTTTTACGCCCATTTTTTCAAGAGGAACACGGTGAGCATTCCTTGCTTCGCTCAACTCATCAATAGTTCGTCTAAACCATGTATCAATTAACTGCCCTTGAAAGACAAAGCGGCCATTCTTAGATACAAAATATGTTTGTCCTGATTTAGTCTTAACTAGCATTAAGTTTTCAACAGGGAGTTCTTGAATACCTTCGATATCACCTTTTTGAGAAAGAGTTTGTTTTAATTCTTTCGGATTAATTGATTTCGCCATTGAAGATACGCTTAAAAGACTTACAGTTGCTAATAGACCAATAGCCGTAATTTTTTTCTTTAGTGACATTGTGACTTACTCTTTAATTGACAGACATGTCATTGTAATCTTGGCTATAGAATGAAAAGGGGAGATTAATTACTGATTTTTGCTTTTTTTCATGGATTTGAGCAAAGCAGAGTTTTACTAGCTCGATGGGTGATATACTTGTTTAATCAACAAATTAAGGTGAATTTCGCATATTTAAAGCTCTAAATACTTAGTTTTAGGCATGATAAAGCCTTAGGTTGGTAAAATACTGATCTAAGGTTAAGGTTGATATATACCAACCTTAACGAATAAAGTTTGTCACATATCAATACTTCAAAATGACATGGTGTTGTCGAAATGAAACATCTTCGTAATCTTCCTCATCGAATGCATCACACCATGAATTTATGTGCTCACTTGTAATTGGCTCTTGTAAAGAACCACTTTCCAATACTAACGGTAAGCTTCTATGGGCTATTCGTTGCATTATACAGCGTTCAATTGATAGATCGATGGTAATGATAGTGAGCTTTTCATTTTCACTATTTAGGAAGTCATCGAGTGTTTTATTAAGGTGGAGTGACGCAACAGGGAATCGAAGCGCCTGCAAGTCAACTTTAGTTTCTTGTTTCATATCTCTACCTTATGATCAAGCTGACAATTCAGGGCAAGGGTAAATTCTTAGTTTTCTACAGATCAATGACCCAATTCGCGTATCCGTATTCTTGATTATTTTTATTGTGCCTTTATCTTTCATAGTCACATTAGCTTCAAGCCAGAATGAATCACTTTTATCTTCTATAGGTATGCCGTTTAGATTGATTCGTTCCCATGCTATCGAATTATCTAATAACATTTCATCCATTAATGAACGACCTACATAACCCAGTGCATTTGCAAAAATTGCTCGTGTAAACATTGCCTTCTCATGGTCTTGAGTGTTCGTAATGTTCTCTATTGGTAATAATCTGAAAATGCAGGTTAAATAGCTTCTGCATAAGTTAAGGGCATCTTCGTATTGAGCTTCATCTGTTATTTGTTTTGATGCAGTGCTATTTGTTAAGTTTAAGAACTTTTGCATCATTGTAGTGAATTGTTGGAATGTCCAAATATGACCTGCTTTTATTTTTCCATGGAGAGCAATTTTGCTTTTTAGCTTATAGGAATCTACTTGTAGTTCTAGACAGTCATTCATTAAACGACTTAACACAGTGCTATTGTCAAAATGCTTACTGATAGAAGAGTTCGGCTTAGTTAATTTCACATGATAGTCGGCAAAAAGTTGTCGAATAATTTGTACGGCTTTTGGGGTAGATAGACTTTCTGTTTGCGTTACTATTAATTTAAAACTAATAGTATGATCTTCAAACTCTGCATTGCTTTCATCAGATAATAACCAATCAATGAATGCTTGTCGGCCTTGTCCGTCTGCTATAAATCTATCTGCATTCCTTTCTAAGGTCGCTTCAATTATCAGCTTATTACCAACAGTTACTGAGTTTTTTAAAGAGAGGGAGTTAGCAAAAAGCGTTATATTTGGGAATACAGTCCCTTTGGATGTAGTCCAGTACTGCTTTAATCCATTTACTCGCTTTGAATCAACGTCACGTTGCTTCTTATCTACTTCCCCAATTTTCTCTGAGCCTTTCTCTGCTTTAAAGTGATCCACCAGCTCTTTAAAAGTCATGACACCTTCGTAACATTGAACGCCTTGTTGCTCAATACCCTCTTTACTTTTAAAAAGCACTACATGAAGCGGCTTGTTACAAGGAGAAGTAATAGTCTCGTTTTGATTATTCATTTCGGTTCTCTTTATGTTTCGATTAAGACCATAGTAAGTCCGAATCCATAACGCGCACTTTTGAGATAATTAACCTCGAATAAGTGGCGAATTCACCCTGAATAATTTGAGTCAACTTCATGTAACCATCGGATAATAAGAGTTTTTTTTATGTTTTTTGGCTGGCGAATATTTAAGGTTTTCTATAATTTATTAAGGTTGGCTTTATGTTTTTTGAAGTTAATATTTTGGCGAATTCACCCTGAATAATTAAGTGTAAATATATTTTAGTTATTGTTCTGTATGACTTTTTTTTGAAAAATAATCGTGGAGAATATTTAGTTATCATTTCATTCAAAGCGCGTTCTATATCCTATGTGACAATAGTTACAAAGTTTAGGTTGGAGTGTGAAGTGAGTGTTTTCAAAGTTAATCCAATAGACATCATTGATAGCGTTGTTGTTGGAACAGTTAACCAAGTAAGTAGAGAGAAATTAGTTGCTCAAGCCTTTTCTTCATCTGTAGCTGATATAAGAGCTCTAATTGAAAATGAGCGAGCAATAATTACTTCTTTATGTTCTTTTGGGAAAGACTCGACAGTTACATTGCTAATTGTGATGGAGGCTTATCGCCAAGCTATTGCAGCAAAAACCATTGAACCAGAACGCCCATTGATCGTTTCGACAGTTAATACAAAAGCAGAAGCGATACCTATGCAAATGTTTGTTAACTATGCCAGTAAGAGAATGCTTGAATATGCTAAGTCCGAAGGTATCAATATTCAGTTTAAATTAGTCCAACCTTCATTGAACAATGAATTCTTCATTAGGTACGTTGGTGGCCAGAAAATTCCAGCAACACCAACTCGCTCTGGTGATTGCTCAGTAATTTTAAAGGTTAACCCAAACGAACACTTTGTAAATTCTCTTGTAGAGTCTATTAGGCACTCAAAGAAGTATGGCAATTATGCTAGTTCACCAATTATTTCTTGCTTAGGTTCTAGGGAAAGAGAGTCTTCGCGTAGGTCAAAGAATATGGAGCGCCACAATCTAAAAGGTAAGTCTGCAGAAGATTTAATGAACTCAATGACATCACAGTCTGTTGGAAACTCAAAAGTCTACAATTATGCTCCAATTCGTGACTGGGAGACTGATGATGTATTTCTTTTGCTCAGCTTGGCTGGTTCAAAACCACTTCAAAGATCTTGCTATGACATACCAGGTTTCTTATCAAACTTTGGTCTTTTAATCGAGATATATGGTAATGGTACAAGTGAGACTTGCGAAATTGCTACAGGGCAAAGTGGTGGGGCAGGTTGCAATGGCAAAGCACGCTTCGGGTGTTCTATTTGTACTATCGTTTCAAAGCAAGATAAAACAGCTACTAACCTTGCAAAGTTGAAACGTTGGGAAGTGCTTGGTGTAGAAAATACATTAAGGCTAAGAGATTGGCTATTTAGAATTAGCTCTAACATGAGTGAGCGAGCGCTCCACGCTCGGGCGTTTGATCCTGTAGGGTATAATCGTGTTGCTTTGCAACCGAATACTTTAAAACCCAAGCATTTAGATAAAATTGTAAGGTACGCCTGCCAGCTAACACAAGAAAGCATTTCTCATTCAGAGCGTTTCAAATCTTTAGTAGAGCAGGGGAGAGAAGCTGAGCATGAAGGTGTTCTGTGTATTCAAAACGATGTAACTCTACCCCCTAAAATAAAGAAAGCTTTTTTAGAAATGTATAAAGAAGCTTTACTAAACCCTCAGAACCTTAACTACTACTTTAGTGATGTACATGCCGTACTTTTATCTTTTCGGTGGTCTTTGGATGGTATCGGAGCAGCACCATTTAGGCCTTTAGCGATTTGGAAACAGATTGAGCAAGGAAAAGGGTGGATACCATACCCAAAATTGAATAGTGAGATGAGTGACGCTGATATCGGTAAAATTCAAGGTTATGAGGCTTTATCTGAAGCTGTAATGATGCCAGTGTTAAGAGATGAAGACGCCCAAAAGCATGTATTTGATCACGTATCATTGATAGACCTTTGGACCCGCCCTTTAGATGCAAGTGATATTTTTGATGAAGATATGAATTGTAGTATCAAAAGGGGCTCAAACCACTCCGTTAATGTCACGGCTATTTATGACCTCAATATATCAGCGGGTAAATTAGATGGCGCATTATCGACAGCAATGACGGTTGATGGTGTAGTTTCTTTACACAAACCAACAATCAAAAAGGTTCTATTTGAAGGAAAGGTTGTCTCTGGGAAGCTTTTAGAGCTGATATTGAATACAGGATTAGAGAATGAAGTTGATAATTACTGTATTCAAAAGTTCGAAAGTCTTTTGGTGTCGGTACCAGACTTTGAGCTTAATTTTGAAATGTTTAACAACCTTGTTGGTGAGAGAAAGTTAACTCGTAGCTTAAAGTACTTTGAGAAAACCAATTTAATAACCGGATACAGTGAAAGCGCTAGAAAAGTACCTGCAAAAATCAATTTTACTCAACGAGTATCTAAGGTTAATAGAAAAAAAATAACACGTGGTAATACAAGAATGGTGTTTTATCCATTAAGTGTAGATAGCCGATATCATCAAGCTCATAAGCAGGAAAAAGAGATGTTTAAGCTTTGCTTTGATACTCATACGCAAAAGTTGATATCAATGCATGATAAAGACTTCCTGAACAGTGATGAAGCGCGAGAAAACATCTTCATCTCACATGAAACCGTAGCTTGCTGGAAAGAAGCTGGTGGACTTGATAGGGCGCTTGAGCTGCATAACGACTATATGCATAGATTAATTAAGTACCGCCATATTCGAAAGTCTAATAAATATGACGTTAGAAAGTACCCAGGCACGCAAGCAGCTGAGCTTTTGATTACAGAGGGTGGTGTTACTATTGAGCGAAAGTATCTATCTCAATTTCAATTTTTGCTAAAGCGTACTCAAATAATGGATTCACTTTCTATGTTTAAGTACCAATCAATGCCAATTGACGTAGTCAAAGCCTCTGAAGGCGCTATAGCAATGAGCCAGCATAGAAGAGATAAAGCTGAGGTTCTTGACGTTATCCGTAAGTACAGAAACCAGCAAAGGGGAAATGCTAGATCAAATCTCCTAAGTTTTGACGTTAACATTGACAAAACTCTTAACGCTCTAGATGAAAGTGTAAACATCGTAATCAATGAATCAATTCATAAGCAAAACCTACATCTTCTTAAAGCTGAGTTTAATACACACGCAGTATCAATAAGTGATAGAAGTAATGCTGCAAAGCTTTGGCTTATGATGCATTTTGATGGAGTGAGCAAAATAGAAGACTTGTTTAGCAGAATTATGACCAGTAAGGACGTTAGTTTGGTCAATAACAATCCTAAATTAAAAGTTCAATTAACCACAAAAGCAATCAAACGATTAAAGAAAATCAATCAAAGAATTTTAGAGGCTCAACAAGTTTGGCAGCCTGCTTTAGTAGCTTTAGCAGAATTCAATAACATGACCTTTAGAGACAAAGGGTCTGCTAAGTCTGAGTTCTCTCGTTTAGTTCATGGCGCTATTGGATCTAATGTAGATAAATCGGTGTTAAATGAATGGAACCCGCGACTTGATACGCTCCTAAGCGCGTTTCAATCAGCTCAAAAGAATATTAATTGTACAGTCGCTTTGTTTGATGATGTAGTTACAACCATCAACAAAGTCTGTGATACCGGTGCACATAAGGTGGTATCAAAAATGACTTTTGCCCAAAGGCTGGCATTGTTAAGTTAATTTTTCAAAATGAGCGCAAAATTCATCTGTTGATATTGTCTAAAAATCTTCAATTAAAAAGGTATGAAAATGGCATCGACAGAAAATGCAGCTGAATTAATGTTAGAAACAGGTGAGTTTTATACGGCCCAATCCCTCGGGAAAGCACTTTCTATTTCAGCAAATAAAGCGAGCGCACTCCTATATAACATTCGTACAACTAATAAGTATAAGACGGTTGATACAGGTGTCCCTAATCGTACCGTAAAGGTGGTATCTATCTATGGTCGAAAATCCAGTATGAGAAGTCTACAAACCCAGGCTTTGCTGTTTGCTAGACCACCCATGCTTGCAAATGAATGAACTATTTGGAGGACCATATGTTATCAGTAAATGACGCAGCTGAATTTATGCTCGAAAATGGTGGATACTTCACAGCAAAAAAACTTGCTAAGCATTTTGATGTAAGTACCCGTAGAGCTTCAAGTTGGTTGGGGGTTATCAAGAGTGATGTTAAGTATCGTACAACAAATTGGGGGGAGTCGGTTAAATTGCTTGGCATTGGATCTCGTACAATTTGCATCTCTCAACTTCAGAATAATGCACTGATGTTTAAAAGGCCATCATTGATGGCCTAGGATTTATACAATTATTCTTGTTTAGTATGTTACAAAATGTTCCTTTAAGTTTGCTTCTATAAATGCTTCGTGACTTAATAAATTTTTATTAAAGTTTTTTATTTGAGCAGTAGAGATTTTACTATAGAACTTTTCAAAACTTTTTACTGAAATATAATCGATATGATCATTAAAGTAGAGTTTGCTTAGAAAAGCTTCAGAAAAGTTACCAAGGGTAGAGTTACGTTCTTCTGAAAGGTAATAAAGATTTATAGGCTTTCTTTCATCTACGCATGTATAGTTAGAGTAATTGATACTGATTCCCTCTGAGTTAAGAGAAGGGTATTTCTCGTTGAAATCGAATTCTCTTTTACAACATATTGAAAAGTTATCAACTGCTACTATGAAATCAGGAGAATCGGTTGGATGCTGCCAGTCATATTTTTTAAGTGCATTTAACGCGGAATGCATCTCTTTTGTAAGCGTCTAGCAAAATGCACCTGCCAGTAACTCGTCAAAATGATTAAGCTATTTCCGAATTTCAATGAGGAGATAGTCATGAGAAAAACGCGTAGCCTTGAACAATGGCGCAGTATTATCGAA
>NZ_JACJFH010000004.1:0-125132 GCF_014164495.1 Pseudoalteromonas sp. SG41-5
TTGGTGTTATTGGTGTTAACGAAGACATTGAACGTGGCAAATGTGCAACTGTAGCAGGTAATGAATTAATTACAGCTACAGAGCTTGCAGAAATTAAAGGCCTAGCCACAGGTATTATTTCTACTGCACGGATCACCCACGCAACGCCAGCTGCAACGTATGCAAAATCAGCTGATCGTAATTGGGAAGACATTTCCGACATGCCTGCAGATGCAGTCACTGCAGGTTGTGAAGATATTGCGTCGCAATTAGTTAATTTCGAAAAAAATCTTGAAGCGCGCTTTGCGGGTGTTGATGTTGATGGTCTAGAAGTGGTGATGGGTGGCGGCCGTCGTCATTTCTTACCAAAAGATGCTGCATTTAACTCTAATGATGCTATGAGTGCAGTCGAAGGTGATCGTACTGATGAACGTGATTTAACAGCGCAATGGCAGCAAATGTATAGCGATGGTAAATACATTACTGATCAGGCCGGCTTTGACGCAATAAATGGCGATACCAAACGCGTATTTGGATTATTTAATGAATCGCATATGCAATATGAAGCGGATCGCAGTAATGATATTGCAGGTGAGCCTTCATTAACGCAAATGACGACTAAAGCGATTGATATCTTAAAGAATAATGAAAAAGGGTTTTTCCTAACGGTTGAATCGGGTCGTATCGATCACGCCCACCATGCCGGTAATGCTTACAACGCATTAAATGACACAATTGAATTTGCCAATGCGGTAAAAGCAGCAGTAGAAAATACCGATCCAAATGAAACACTTATTTTAGTCACTGCGGATCACAGCCATGTATTTACCATTGCTGGCTATCCAAAACGCGGTAACCCAATTTTGGGTCAAGTTGTAGCAGTAGGTCGCGATACTCCAACCCTTGCAGCTGACGGTATGCCTTATACCACAGTCGGTTACGCAAATGGCTTGGGCTTTAGAGATTTAGGTGATGAAACAGATGCAGACGCTTCATATTTAGCCGCAGCCGTTGCTGGGCGTGTTGAATTAAGTGGTGTTGATACCTTAACACCGGGCTTTCATCAAGAAGCAGCAGTCCCACTTAGCTCGGAAACTCATGCAGGTGAGGATATTTCATTGCATGCTAAGGGCCCTGGGGCACAGTTGGCACAAGGCGTTGTGGAGCAAAATGTTATTTTCCACATTATCAGTCAAGCGCTCGAACTAATAGAAGAATAATGGTGATTACAATGAAAAAACTTAACTTAATATCTCTTGCTGTGGTTGTTGCGTTAGCGGGTTGCTCTGATGATGACGATAAAATTGAGTCAATGACGGTTAAAAATACGCTTGCAGTTGGCTCTGAGCAATGTATCAATGGTGGCATTGAGACCCTAACAGGTGACGACAGCAATCAAAATGGTGAGGTGGATGCAGATGAAGTAACTACAACCACTGTAGTGTGTAACGATGCTGAAACTTCATTGAATCCACAACAGTTAGCGCCGCTTACTACCAATACTTGGTATAAAGAAGCACACACTAAATTAGCTAGTAGCCAAGATAATATTGCTAATATTGTTAAAGAGTCTGGCAAAGCGAAAAACGTCATTTTGTTTGTTGGCGACGGTATGGGGATTTCAACAGTAACAGCTGCGCGTATTTTAGCGGGTCAGTTACAGGGCAAAATGGGTGAAGAACATCAGTTAAGCTTTGAAACACTACCGTTTTCAGGGTTTGCTAAAACTTATAATGTTGATGCACAAACACCTGATTCTGCCGGTACGATGACAGCAATGGCATCAGGCGTAAAAACTGATGTCGGTGTTATTGGTATTGATGAAGCAGTGGTTAATGGTAATTGTTTGTCAGGTAAAGGCCATGAATTAGTAACGTCATTAGAGCTTGCGGAAATTGCAGGTAAATCAACGGGACTTATTTCAACGGCACGTATTACCCATGCCACACCAGCTGCAACGTATGCAAAAGCGGCAAACCGCAATTGGGAAGATGTTTCAGATATGCCTGAGTCGGAAGCGGCTAATTGTGAAGATATTGCATCGCAACTGGTTAACTTTGAAAAGAACTTAGAAGCGCGTTTTGCTGGGATCGATGTTGATGGTCTTGAAGTGGTAATGGGTGGCGGTCGTCGTCATTTCTTACCAAAAGACGCAGCATATAATTCAGCTGATGCAGTAAGCTCGGTAGAAGGCGATCGTACTGATGGCCGTGATTTAACTGCTGAATGGCAAGCTCAGTATCCAAATGGTCAATACGTAATGGATCAAGCAGGTTTTAATGCGATTGATGTGACTAATACTAAACATATTTTTGGCTTGTTTAATGAATCTCACATGCAATACGAAGCTGACCGTGGCAATGATATTGCGGGTGAACCATCGTTATCAGAGATGACAGCAAAAGCACTGGATGTATTGGATAACAACGAGAAAGGCTTTTTCTTGACGGTTGAAGCTGGACGAATTGACCATGCTCACCATGCGGGCAATGCCTATAACGCTTTAAGTGATACCATTGAGTTATCAAAAGCGGTGCAAGTGGCGCTTGATAAAACCAGCATTGAAGATACGCTGATTATTGTTACTGCCGATCACAGCCATGTATTTACTATCGCAGGCTACCCAAAACGCGGTAATCCAATTTTAGGTAAAGTGGTTGCCGTGGGTGAAACCGAGCCAACACTTGCTGCCGATAATATGCCATACACCACCGTAGGTTATGCTAATGGTGGCGGCTTTAGAGATTTAGGTCAGGAAACGGATGCTGAAGTAGGTTACGACTTTGCCCCAGTAACCGGTCGTGTTGATTTAACCGATGTGGATACGCAAAGTCCAGGTTTCCACCAAGAAGCACTTGTGCCGCTGTCATCTGAAACTCATGCTGGTGAAGATGTTGGTGTTTATGCAATTGGCCCTGGTGCGCATTTGGTAACAGGTACTAACGAGCAGAGCTTTATTTTTCACGTGATGGATTATGCAGCTGACTTAGTAAAACAAGCGGATGCTAAAGTTACAAATTAAGTAATTGTCATGTAATACGCTTTACTAAAGAGCAACCCAAAACTGAGTTGCTCTTTGTCATTAATCTGCAAAATAAACACATTACAGTGACCCACGGTATTAAATCGAAAAGAGAATCCAGTGAAAAAAATTATCCTATCTTTAGCGTTAATAAGTCCATTGGCCAGTGCCACGCAGTGTGCGTTGGACAGTCAATATGTGCAAGCAAGCTATCAGGTTGGTAAGCAAGTTGCGGGCAAAGCTGTGGCTGAATCTCAACAGTTTACATTATGGCGAACACCCCATCAGGTTGCAGAGCAAGGCCTTGAATTAGTTGAAGTGTGGCAACAGTTGAGTAATCAGCAAATTCGGCCAATTCGTTACTTTCAAACACCGCAGCGTGGTATTGAATATCAACCTTCAGATGTGCAAGGTCAGCAAGATTGGAGTACTAAATACCAATTAGTGAGTGATGATTTTATTGCCAAGATGACTTTAACCGATGAGCAAGGTGATGGCTGCGATAAAATACAGCATTATCAATTAGTGCAAGGTGATACTACGATTGAGCTTGCATGGTTGGTAAATCAAAAGCTGGTAAGCGCAATGAGTATTGCTAAACCGCAACTTACTCAAACATTAACGTTGGGCACTGTGGACTTTAAAAAAGCTCAGATACAGCAGCAATTTGCCCTGTGGGATGCTTATCAAACGACTGACTATGCAGATATTGGTGATAACGAAGGCGACCCATTTTTAGCCAAAATGATTAACTTAGGATTTATCGAGCATGGTGCGTCTGGCTTTTATGATGCTAATGGTAAAGCGCTTGGTGGTGGGCACAGCCACTAAAAAGGGCCGGTGAATGCTCTTTTAAAGTCTCGATTTGGATGTTAAAAGGCCAAATTTCAGCTTTATAAATTAGCATGTGGCCAGTGCCCGCAAAAGTATCGATTCGTTTAACCGTAATAAGTGATATTACACTATCGCAGCTGTATTTAGGCCGGGTTCAAATCATTCGTTGTTTGTTTTGCTATAAAGATCACCTTACGATACAAATAAAATTGGCTAAAATGGCTTTCCTCTTTTAACTTTAGTAGATGTACTATTTAAGGAGATTGAATCGTGAGTGACACACAAAGTAATCACCCCCACGGGGTTTTCTGTTGGTCAGAGTTATGTACATCTAACTGGAAAAGCGGCAAAGCTTTTTACACTGAGTTATTTGCTTGGGGGGCTGATGATCAACCCATTGGTGATGGTCTTTATTACACTATGTTACAAAAGCAAGGTGATGATATTGCTGCCATGTATCAAATGCCGAACGAACAAAAAAACGCAGCGACATCAAGTCATTGGTTAGCCTATATTGCAGTAGATAATATTGATGAAGTAGCTGAAAAAGCCAAACAATTAGGTGCTGATATTATCGCCGGTCCTCATGATGTAATGGACGCGGGTCGCATGGTGTTGCTAAATGAGCCTGGTGGTGCATTATTTGCCTTATGGCAAGGTAATCAGCATAAAGGTTGCAAACGTTTAGGTGAACTTAATACTCCCTATTGGCATGAACTGGCAACCCGCAACAGTGCTGCAAGCCGTGAGTTTTATTGCCAGTTATTGGGTTGGCAGAGCGTTGAAAAACCTATGCAAGGAATGAGCTACACATTATTCACTGTTGCTGACCAACCCGTTGCAGGGATGATTGAGATGACCGATGAATGGCCTGCAGAAATTCCTGCTCACTGGATGATTTATTTTGCTGTCGATGATTGTGATAACTATGTCGCAACGGCTCAGCAACTTGGCGGTGAAGTGTGTGTGGCACCAACCGATATTCCCGAGGTGGGCCGCTTTAGTGTGATCACCGATCCACAAGGCGCAGTGTTTTCAATTATGACCTCCGCTATGAATGATGTGAAATGTAACTAGTTATGCTTAATTTAATTAACTAAAAAAGCACTTAGGTGCTTTTTTTATTTTTGTTTGCCCCAAGCTCTCAGTTATAGAGTGTATATAGAATGGGAGTAAAAGTATGACAAAGCATGTGGTAATTACAGGCGCTAATCGTGGCATCGGCCTTAATTTATGTCAGCAATATTTAGCAAAGGGTTACCAGGTTACGGCCGTGGTGCGTACTCCAAGCGATGAACTTAAAGAATTAGATGTGACAGTGATCAGCAATATCGATGTTGCCAATGCAGCAGATATCGAAACACTTGAAAACCAGTTACATGGGCATAAGATAGATCTGCTTATTAACAATGCCGGTATTTTCCATAATGAAAGTATGGCAGAGATGGATTTTGATACCATTAATCAACAGATAGCCATCAATGCTGTAGCACCAATTCGAGTTACCCATGCGTTAATACACTGCTTAGGTATTGACGCTAAAGTTGCCATGATCAGCAGTCGCTTAGGGTCGATTGCTGATAATGACTCAGGTGGTTATATTGGTTATCGTATGTCAAAGGCTGCACTTAACGCGGCATCAGTCAGTTTAGCTCATGAGCTAAAAAGCAAAAAAATTGCGGTTGGTTTATTTCATCCGGGCTTTGTGCAAACACAAATGGTTAATTATGCCGGAGACATTTCGCCTGAATTATCTGCAGAGCTTTTAGCACAACGTATTGATGAACTAAACCTAAGCAATAGTGGTGGTTTTTGGCATTCAAATGGTGAAACCCTACCTTGGTAAATAATATTTAATGTAGGTTATCTTTAATAGCTAAACAGGCTGTAAATCAGCAGTCAGTTTAGCTAAATTTAATTAATTTTTGCTATAATACTGTCATATTAACGATTTTAGTATTTGAGAGCAGCACATGGAATTAGAGCAAGATAGTAGTTTAACACTTCCGTTATTTCTTTTTGATGAGACCTTAAATGAGCGAGATTTATCGACCCCTGATCTCTCAATAAGCGTACTTTTAGATGACGACTTACTGACCCAGCTTTGTCAAAATCCAGCACCGGATAGCAGCATTGCTATTACTATTTCAGATTATATTGTAGAAGCCCATAACCCGGCGTTTGCAGACTTAGCAAGCAATGCACATCAAGCACAGCTAACTTTAACGCGTGGACCATTATTGAGCGCAGTACTCGATACCCAATCAGAGCAAACATTTGTGTCCCCACAAATGGATATGATGCCGACGTTTGACTTGGGCGATGAGGACGAATAATTCGATGAGAAAGTCTTTTTTGCTGAGTGCACTAATTGTTGTGCTCAGTGGCTGCGCTTATTTAGGTGCCGCTCATTACAATGAGCTATTCGGGCCAGAGCAAACACAGCAGCGTATGGTTGAACATAACTCAGGTAGCGGTGCTGAGTTTTTACAGCATGTACAACCTGTGCTCGAGAGTCGTTGTGTGGTTTGTCATGGCTGCTATGATGCACCATGCCAACTGAAACTTTCATCTCCAGAAGGAATTGACCGCGGCCTAAGTAAGGAACGTGTTTACAATGGTACTCGTTTATTAGCATCGACTCCCAGCCGCTTACTTTTTGATGCAACGAATACTAGCCAGTGGCGTGATAAAGACTTTACCCCAGTATTGAATGAACGAGCGCAAACAGAGCAAGCAAATCTTGCCGGTAGCGTGTTGTACAACAGTTTAGTGTTAAAAATGAGCTCACCGCTACCAAATGATGAGATCTTAGGTGATGAGTTTGATTTTTCTTTAGATCGCTCGCAAAGCTGCGCCACTATAGGAGAATTTGACAGCCTTGCCAACAGCCAACCTCATTCCGGGATGCCATATGGATTACCTGGTATTTCGCGTACTGAATTTAAGCACCTTGAAAAGTGGCTTAAAGAGGGCGGTAAAATGGCGCATATTAAACCGCCAAGCAAAGCTGCTTTAGCTCAAGCACAACGCTGGGAGAGCTTTTTAAATCAAGACGATTTAAAGTATCAATTAACAGCACGTTATGTGTTTGAACATTGGTATTTAGCACATATTTATTTTGTTCAAGATGATGAAAAAAGCTTTTTTAAATTGGTGCGTTCGAGTACCCCACCAGGGCAGGACATTGAGTTAATAAATACCCGCCGCCCTTACGATGACCCTAAAGTGGAGCGGGTGTATTATCGCTTAATGCATGATCGTTCGACTATTTTGGCAAAAACGCATTTACCACTGGCACTGAATGACAGTAAATTAGCGCGCTTGTACAGCCAGTTTATTGCGCCAGATTATCACGTTGACAGCATGCCAAGTTACTTGCCAGAAATAGCATCCAACCCATTTAAAGTGTTTGCCGCCATGCCGGTTAAATCTAAATATCAATTTATGTTAGATGAAGCTGAATTAATCATTATGGGCTTTATTAAAGGGCCTGTTTGTCGTGGTCAAATAGCGTTAAATGTTATTAATGATCATTTTTGGGTGGCATTTGCTGATCCTGCTAAAGCGGCAACGCCAGAAGTGGGTGAAATGCTGCTACAACATGAAGATGCCTTGGCATTGCCTGCGGCTGAAGAAAGCAACGCTTTACCTATATCTAGCTGGGTCAAATACGCCAAACGTCAGAATACTTACCTTAAAGCCAAGGCAACGTTGGCAAATAGCATGTTCAAAAATGGTGAAAACCTAACCACCGACCTATTATGGCGTGGTGACGAGGTGAATGATAATGCTGCTCTGACTATTTTCCGCCATTTTGATAGTGCGACTGTGGTTAAAGGTTTTATTGGCCAAGAGCCAAAAACCATGTGGGTATTAGATTACGCACTGTTTGAGCGGATACATTATTTATTAGTTGCCGGGTTTGATGTCTACGGTAATGTTGGCCATCAGTTGATCACTCGTTTATACATGGATTTTTTGCGTCTAGAAGGCGAGCAAAACTTTTTAGCACTGTTACCTAAGCCTCAGCGTAAAGAGTTAAAAGCAAACTGGTATCGTAAAGCACCACCGAGTTTAACTAATTTCTTTGAAAGTGGTGATGAGTTTAGTCAGCCAACTGGTATTGACTACAAAACACAGGATCAACAACACGAGTTATATGGCTTAATTAAACAAACGCTAAAACCGGTGTTAAGTCCGCGCTTTGATTACACACAAGTACCAGAGCCGTTACAGCAGTTAAATAATATGCCTGCAAAAGCAATTAATTTACTGCCGCAAATCTCGTTTATATTAGTGAAAGACGGTGCTGCAGAGCATCAAGCGTATACCATGATCCATCACAATGCCCATTATAATATTTCTAGTTTATTGAACGAGGAAGGGCAGCGCGCTTATGCAGAAGATACCGTCACCATTGTGCCTGGTTTCATTGGTGATTACCCTGAAACAATTTGGTATTTGAATAATCCACAACAACTTGCATCATTTGCCGAGCAACTACCATTGATGCAAATAGAAGCCGATTACAGAGCATTAAAGAGTCAGTTTGCAATTCGCCGAACACATCCGCAATTTTGGCAATACAGTGATATTTTGCACAAAGTTGCCAAACAATACGGTGGTGTTGAATACGGTTTGTTTGATTATAATCGTTTAGAAAATCGGTAATTATAAAAGCAAAATTGATAAACCCCGCATTGAAGCGGGGTTTATTTTTTTAATAATATCATTGCGTAAAGTGTCACTTTATCCCCTTTGGTCTACACTTATTAAAAAATAATAGGGCCTATTATGATTCAAATTATTGCTAATATTCGGTCGCGCTATCGTTGGGCGTTATTAGCGATAGCGATTCTCTCGAGCGCGAGTGCTTTGCTTATTCAGTTTATGGTTTTTGTGCAAAAAGACGATGCTCATATTATCAATGTTGCAGGTAAGCAGCGGATGTTGTCACAAAAAATCGCTTGGCATAGTAATGCCATGGTTACTGAGATTGGTAGCAATATTAAATTACATCGTAATGTATTAGCTAAAGCGAGCGCAGAGTTTAGAGCAGGGCATGAATTTTTAGTGCAACAGCATTCTAATGGCGATTATTTATATTTAGACGACGAGTTGGTTGCTTATTATTTTTCGTCACCGATTAATCTTGCGCAAACGTCGCTAGCGTATTTGGCTAAAGTGCAGCAACTGTTAAATGATCCTAGTGTAAGCAAAGTAGAAAAGCGATTTACAGTTGCAGAGGTTGAACGCTTGCTCAAGGAGCTTGATGGTGCAGTCTCGCTATTTGAACAACAAGCAAAGTTCAAAACCCGAGTGCTGTCCAACCTAGAGCTGGCTTTTTGGCTATTAACTTTAGTGTTGCTATTCATTGAGCTGAAATTTATATTTCAGCCTATGGAGCTGCAAATTATCGCTGCGATTAATAAATACCAACAACAAAAGTTGCGAGCAGAGCAGATAAGCACTTATAAAGAGCGCTTTATCGCACGGGCAAGTCATGAATTTAGAACACCGCTACAAGGGCTGATAGACTCGATTGAGCAACTTCAGCTATCAGAATCTCAGCAAGCATTGCAAAAACAAGCAAAATATTGTGCCAGCAGGATTGTAAGTATGCTGGATGAGTTACATGAACTACAGCAGTTTAATACTGGGCAATGGCAGTTAAAATTTATCAAGCGTAATTTAATAACCACGCTTGAGTCGGCTATTACACCTTTTCAGTTTGCCTGTGATAACAAACAGTTAAAGTTTGAAGTAAAACTCAGTCCTGAGTTAGATCGCTATACAGAGTTTGATCATTTACGATTGCAGCAAATCATTACCGAGCTACTTAGTAATGCCATTAAATTTACTAGCACTGGGCAGGTTTCAATATCCGTTAGTTACCAAGATGGTCATATTAAAATAGTGGTCGCTGATAGCGGCGTTGGTTTTGCTCAATGCTATCCATATTTAAATCATCATAGTATAGAACAGAGCAATGACTTTCAGGGCTTACAAACCGGTTTGGCACGTGTGCAACATATTGTCAGTGCTATGCAAGGCGGCGTTGAGTTTAAAGATGTCATACCGCATGGTGCACAGATTAAGATCCGTTTGCCATTATCTAAAGCTGCACTACTAACGAATCAAGGCAACTTACCCGCACAACTGCATTGCTTAATTGTGGAAGACAATTTATTAAACGCAACAATTTTATCACGAATTTTAACCGAGCTTAATTACACCGTTGAAGTGGCTGAAAACGGTTTAATAGCAACACAAAAAATTGCTGAAAGTGAGTTTAATGTGATTTTTATGGATTTGAACATGCCGGTTATGGATGGCTTTCAAGCGATAGATATCATTCGCAAAGAATTAAATTCAACGGTTCCGATCATTGTGATCACCGCCAACACTGCGCCAAGTGATTTAGAGCGAACTTATGAACTTGGCTCTAATGTACATGTTTATAAACCATTTTCGGTTGCGGATATTAAAAAAGCCCTCATGAATGTATTTAACGAGGGCTGATAATTTTTAGTGGCTGATTTTAATATCGCCTACACCGACTTCAACGTTAATGCGGTATTGGCCGCCACCGTTATATTTACTAGTTGAGGTGACCAGCTTACGGCTATGTTTAGCATCATTTTTCATGCCTGCTATTTTGGTGTCGCCAACACCACTATCTAGGGTGATCGTTTGATAGTCAGCTAACGCGCTGCTGATCCGTACTGCGCCCACACCGACATCGATGCTGGCAGTATTAGCAAAATTATTTACTTCAATATCGCCAACACCTAGCTCTAAATCTATCGCCATGGTTGTTGGTATACTTACCAGCCAGCTTTGTTGCACATCGTCATTATCAATCGAGAGGCTCAGCTTATCGCTACTTTGTTGATGTTTTAAAGTGATATCTTCAAGTGCAACATCATCACTAAACCAATTATCATTTTTCGCTTTTAGCTCAATCGACACGGTTACTTGGTTGCCTTGATGGGTGCTAAGTTCTAGGCTGCCAACGGGCACGTTGATCGCCAATGCCTGCTTGGCAGTGACATCAAAGATCTGTTCAATTTTTTGCTCAGCATGAGCAGCTAAACTACTGGTTAATAAGATTACGGCTAAACTAGAGATACTAAGTGTATTCATTATTTTTACTCGTTGTTAATGGCTTTATAGATTAGACGTTAGCAGATTTAAAAAGGTTTAAACCGCGTGAATTTTATTCTATAGCCATGCTAATAAAAGTCATGTATTTTCAAACTAATTAATTTAAGAGCTAAAAAGGATCGCTGTGCAGTCAATTAAACTCAATAATGTGACGGCTAACCTTGGTACCAATGAACGCGAAAGTTTTCTCGTAAGTAAGCTAACTTGGCAGGTTGAGAGCGCTCAGCATTGGGTGCTACTTGGCGGTAACGGAGCAGGAAAATCAGCCATAACAGCAGTATTACTCGATCAAGCTAATATTGTCAGTGGTACACGACGTTGTGATTTTAAGCGTACAGAAATAGTCTCTTCAGATCTGCAAAAGCAATTGATTACCGCTGAGTTATTAGCTGATCAAGACGACATCACCGATGGTAAAACCAGCCCTAAATTGGTGTCAGAGCTGATTTATCAGCAATCAGGCCCATATTTTGATCAACAGCTATGTCAGCAGTTAATTACAGGGTTTGCTTTTGAGGCATTGCTTAAGCAACGTTTGCGCGCACTCTCAACCGGGGAAACACGTAAACTAATGTTAATTAAAGCACTGAGTAATCGCCCCGAACTGATTGTGCTTGATGAACCGTTTGATGGTTTGGATGTACAAAGCGTTGAGCTATTACGTAGCGTATTAATCGAACTAAGTGCCAGCATGACCATGGTCTTTGTGGTTAATCGGTTAGACGAAATCCCCGTATTTATTACGCATTATGGTTATGTGAAAAATGGCGAATTACAACAGCAACTAGCAACTCCTGACCTTAAGCAGCGCGATGATTTATTTAAATTATTACACCTACAACAAACTGATTTAACGATTCCTAGCAAAGACGTGGCACACAGTGCCCCAGAGTTTAATGAGCCTGAGTTAGTAAGATTGCGAAATGCTATGGTCAGTTACAGTGGCAAGGTTATTTTTAGCCACTTAAATTGGACAATCAAAGCACGACAGCATTGGCAGCTCAGTGGTCAAAACGGCTCCGGCAAAACCTGCCTGCTTAACTTAATCACTGGCGATAACCCGCAGTGTTATAACAATGATATTAAAGTGTTTGGCTATCAACGCGGCAGTGGTGAAAGTATTTGGCAAATTAAGCAGCATATTGGCTATATTTCGAATGCTTTGCATATGGAATATCGGGTTAGTATTTCTGCGCTCAATACCATAGTGTCAGGCTTTTACGACAGCATTGGCTTGTATCAAAAGCCAACTCAAATTCAGCTTGATATCGCCATACAATGGTTAGCGTTATTAGGTTTGAGTGAGTTAAAAAACACCCCATTTACGCAACTTTCTTTTGGTGACCAACGCATGCTATTGATTGCCCGCGCTATGGTAAAACACCCCACATTACTGATTTTAGACGAGCCATGTTTGGGGCTTGATGAAGCCAATCGGCAGCGTGTTTTACTGTTAATCGAAAAAATATGCACCGCAGGCAGCAGCACAGTAATTTATGTAAACCACCATGCGAAAGATAAAATTACCGGGATAGAGCACTATTTAGATATGGCAGATTTTAGGGGGTGAGAAAGGGGCTAGGGGGAGAGAAAGGTTCTAGGTGCTAGGAAAAACCAGAGCAGCTCGGCGTTAAATTTATCGCCGTAGGTTGGGTTGAGTGCAACGAAACCCAACAGCCATTCTTGCAAAGTAACTCTAAACCCCCTATGAAACGCTGAATTCTGCATCTAGAGGTGGTTTGGGTATACGGATAGCAAACAGTTACATAATTTGTTATTAATGAGTAATGTAAATAAGAGAACGCGCCTTTTGTATAAAAGAGGAACGTGCACTTTGATTAAGTTGTAAGGCCTCTGGGGTAATAAAATGGATCTATTAACATTTATAAGTAAAGTTATTGATGCAATCGCTTGGCCTACTGTTATTTTGATTTTAGGTATTGTCTTTCGTCGGAGCGTATCAGACTTATTTCCTTTCTTACGTAAAATAAAAGCAGGGCCAGTAGAAGCGGAATTTGGTGCCGAAGCAAGAAAGTTACTTGAAGAATCTAAAGAAATTATCGCAGGTAGCGGCGCGAAGGAGGGCAAGATATCTTCAGAAGAACAAGAAGCTGATGTCGCTCTAGCAAAAATCTATATTGCTAAGCATGATCCCACGAAAATGATCCTAGAAGGCTGGAGGAATGTAGATGGTGCGCTCTTCCGCTTCGGAAAGGATGCAGGGATTATAGTAGATCCAATGGATAGCACAAATAACGTTTATACGAGAGTGATTACAACTGACTTACTAGAGCCCGAGACTAAGAAACTGGTTATAGAAATCTATGAAATGCGCAACCGTGTAGCACAAGCTAACTTAAAGCCTTCACTAAGTGCTGCGAAAGACTACATACTAGCAGTTGAGCAGATTGTTAAGCTGATTGAAAAACAGAGGGAAAGTGTCGAGAAAGTTGGAAACGCTATTTGGTAATCAGGCCTAACAATGCGCTCTGCAGTAAATTTTCCACTGCGCCACAAATTTACCGCAGAGCGCGGCGTTAGCTTTTAAATCAAACTCTTGGTCAATAATGAATAATGAGTCTCAATTGGATAAAATAATATATGCGGTACGCAGTGTAAATTTGGACAAAATCAAAATTGGTGAATCTAAAGTACACTCTTTATTTAATAGAATAAGATCACATCAGACAGGTTCAGCAGATGAGCTAGAATTGATTGGTGTTCATTATGGAGAATTCAAAACAGATAAAAAAATTCATCCTATTTTGAATGCAAGTCACTCCCATTTAGAGTGGTTTCATAATACTGAAGAAGTTGATGACTTCATCAATTCCAACTTTCTGGTTTTTCCTAAGGCGCTATCACTTTTAAGCGAAATTAGCTGGTCTACGAGTGAAACTATTTCAGCTGAAACAATTGCAATTGATGAGTATGTTAAAGGTAATATTAGCAATACTGAGTTTAAACTTTGGTTAAATGATTTTGATATGCTCCAGTACATAAAGTCAGCATTAAATAAAAACTAACACATATGAGCCTTAACTCTGGCAATAGTGTTCTTTTTGACTGTTTTTATATAGTGATGGTCAATTCTAAATCAATAAACAAATTCGTTTACTTCCTCTAAAGTGCAGGCCTCTTAACCTTATTGTGAATAATTCACTAATTTTTTTGCACAAAGAGTAATGAATGAGCAGTAAATGAGGGGGGAGCAAAATAGCTACTCGGTTATGGTTGAACCATCAATAACAATAAATTAAAAACGAGTGATTCTACAGCTCGCCTCCATTAAAAATGGGGGAATTACCGTTTGTCTGTTAAAAACACCGATCTATAGGGAAATTATTTTTGTATAATAGCGCCTCTAAAATAAGCCATATCAGTCTTCGGGATATTATATAAAATATAGACCCCCAGTTCACTTAGCGCACAGTGAATATGTTATATACAAAGGATAGAGTACGTAACCATGGCACGAAAAAGAAAAACACTTCCCAAGAATTTTGATGAGCTGATCAAAAAAGAAAATCTCTCGACTCTTATCACTATTTTTGACAAATGCGAGCTGGATGCTTACAGCGGCTACGGTAAGGTATCGGCACTAGGGTTTAGTCATTGTCCCGATGAGTTGTCAAAGTGGCTTGTTGATAATGGCGCGGATTTGCATTATTTAAATACCTATGGCAATACGCCGCTACACCTTAGAGCAGGCGCTATACACTCGAACTTGGACGTTCTTATTCAAATGGGAGCGGACGTAAATTTTCAAAGTAAAGCGGGCAATACGCCACTGCATAGCGCAGTAACCTTTCATAACGTCCACAATGCGGCAGTATTGCTTGCGGCCGGTGCGGATATTAACGTTAAAAATGAATATGACTTAACACCATTAGAATACAGCTTGCAGCGCTGCGGCAATTTGGATATTCCCAGTATGGTTGATATGACAGAGCTATTCGTTCGTTATGGCGTAGAAATTACGCCTAAAATGCAAGAATTGGTGACCGCTATTGGCGATAAGTTCGAGTTTATGCGAGAAGACTTTAATAAAGATAGTGTAGATGAGTACAGTCACGCCTTAAATAACTTGTATCGCTTATATGGTGTAACGCCTGTGGCAACGCGTTTGCTTCACGACGGACAGTCAGCTATTGAGTTAGTTGGTGATACTTGGGAGCAAACATACGATAACCTTTGGGATTATTTAGTCCCGCCTAAAGGCGCAGCATTAACCGTACAAGGTGAAGTTATTCGTATCGCAGGGCGAGTGACTGATGAGCTGTATGGTAATGGTGGTGTTAATTGGGATCGCGCATACCGGCAAATGTGCAATGCTTATCTTAAGCATATTGCTTCACACAATTCATTGGAAGAAAAAGAAATTGCTGCATTAAGTAATCTAGTTTCCGATATGGAGCTGTTAATGGATGAGACCACTCAGCTGCAACAATATGCTGTTAAGTGGATTTCAAAAAACACTCATCCAATTAAATTAGAAACCCCCAGCTATAAACGTTAAAGTATTTATTACTGAGGCCATCTGCTATGTGCTTTTTATGTGCTCTATGCAAGGTATTTTAATTACTAGTGTCATCAGTTATTGATGAGACTCCATCTGTATTATTTAAATAGGAAAATTAAGTGAACGAAGAACAATTACTCGAAATTATTACTAATCCGATCCCCGATAACTATTTTCCAGTCCAGTTTCTTGAAGAATGCAAAGCGTTGAAAGAGTTAGACTATATTTCACCGGTTGTATTAAAAGAGGAAGTAGTATCTCGATGTAAAACGATTATTTCACCGCAATGGCATTCTTGGATTGAAGCCTATTTCCAGCTTGTTTCGAGCGGCAAGTTTCCGTTTTTATGGCCTTTTAGACAGGATATGATTGGTTTTAACTTCAGAGAAGAGTTGGATGACTTTGAACGTGACGATGAGTTATTTTCATTAGGCTCTGACCCAGTTGGTGATTGGTTTGTGATGACCAACAGTAGCGGATCACAAGTGTTTTTATCAGATCATCATATTTATGATTTATATGACGGTTGGAAAAACCCCAATCATCTAGTGGCTTGGGCGTTACGCTCTGCATTGGCTGATGAACATGGGTTGGCTGTTGCAGATATTATGAATGCTTGGGAACAACGAAATGATAAAGTTGAACTCGATGCTCTCAAGCGGATCATATCGGATCTTAACTAAACCGAACATGTCGTCGGTTGAATATGGGGGAAACGCTTTATTCTGACGTTACCCCATACATCTTTAACGTTATGGTTTTTAACTATTCTTATGTACAGCAGTAGCCAGTACGTTAGGCAAATAAACTCAAAAAAGAGTAAGTTAATGTCCAAATGGCAGTTATTTAAAAGCGGTATATGAGAAGAGATTAAGACCCCATTTTAATATCAGAATGTTTTTTATTTAATGATTAAAGTCAATCACTTGAGTATCGCATAGGCTTGTTAGCAAAGAGTTTAGTTGCAACTGATAATCTACACAGGGGCATGGTGCTGTAGCATAGCCAGTATCACATGAGGGGATTGTGAACATTTAAATGGCAAACGACAGGTAAATGTCAGTAATTCGAAAAATACGAATTTTCGGTCATTCACATTTTGAAATCAATTATGGTAATAGCGATCAAAGTAGAAAATCAGCAAACGATTGAATCAAAATAGCAACTCGGCTATGGTTGAGAAATAAATAAAAATAAAATTGCGTTATTCTACAAGTTCGTTAACTACTTGAAATAGGGTTATCCTGAATGAAAACTAATGTCGAAAATACAGAACAGCTGGCTACTGTAAATCAGAAAGTAGTTAAGGACGGGGAGGTTTTACCTTCAGTTCATTTAAAAGATGGGAGTCGGGTTCAGACAGGAACCGTGGCAACAATGTTATATAACATTAATCTTTATAATGCTGGCGAGCGAGAGCTAGTAGAGAAAGAGCTAGAACTTGCTGTGCCAACGCTTGTGAAAGTCGGCCTATTTGATCTTTTTCCCATTGAGGACTGGATTGCTGGCACTAATCCTGGCCGGCGTTTCGTCGGTGAATGTGCAAGAAACTATTTATCTCGATTAGGTAGCTAATAAGTGATTATTTGACACTGACTGCGTGACGTGGGCATGAAGATAATTACAATGAAAAATTTCGAACTGTTTATTAAAAGCTTCGCGTTAAGAGCCTATGAGCAATAAATTACGAAAATATAAAATGTCAGGATTTTTGCGGGCATCGGTATTACCAGACTACGACATCGATCCTAATGGGTATGCTGCATATAAAAATGCACAACTCATATTAGACTCATTCTGTGAGTTAAAAGATGAATCTGTATTTCTACCTTTTGGGGTATTTAGTCGAGTTTACAATTTTTTGGGCCAAGAACTAACGCTTGATCACGATTCGGATGCAGGCGATGTAACGTTTATCCCAAAAACTGATGTGCAATTAGAGGGCTTACTATCACTACTGATAACCGAACATGGCTACGAAGTCAGCCCTTAACAAGTTTAGGCTGTATATTTGAAATTTAAGTTTGCATGCCTGTTTGCTTTAATATTCAGCAGTAATGCGGTTTTGCATGCTGATGAATTAGATTTTTCTCAGTATAAAGGAAAAAGCTATGAAGTAGTTAAACGTGAGTTTTTAAACAGTGGTTGGCAGCTAGTGCCAAACCAAGAAGGTGAAACTTCCATCAGCGAACAATATCCTGAAGTGACATGTGGCTTAGGTAGTATGGCTATTTGTTCTGTTGGTTTCACAAGTAAGCAAAACTCGGTTGCTTTCATAGTCGTAAAATCGCAAAGTGAATTAATTATTTCTGGTGAATATTGAGTTAGCCACTAATACATATGAGCTCAGCTATGGTTGATACATCAATGGCAATAAATTTAAAACGAGCAATTTTACAGGCTTGTTATATTTAGGGAAAATTAGGGAGAGGTTATGGATACTCAAGCAATTAAAAAAGAAAGCGAAACTATTGTTTCAAGTTTTGATGGGGAAATTTGTGATTGGCTTCCTGTCTATGATATCTCACAGATGAGATCAGATAGTGAGATCATAAATAGAGCATTGATTATGAATGCAATGATCAATATTGCATTCAACGCCCCAATTGACTTCATAAAAAACTATATCGATGAAAACCAACTAGCTGAACACTTGTCAGACGTTGAGAAAACTATTCTTACACAATCCCAAGAAAACATAAGTGAGCAAGATAAAATCAATTTACATTGGTATCTTGAGTCACTCTGGGCGTTGATTTGGGTTATGAATAAATTCGATGACCTCAGTTTTCCATACCCAATACCGGACGATATGATCGACTACTGCCCGGATCTACAGCAAGAAGAAGGCCCAGAAAAGTTTACGAAAGATATTAAAATCCGCTCGTTTGAAGAAATATATAAAATGAGAGATGTATATTATCGAGCTATGTGGAGTTGTAGGCATTACCAACTTAATAATGACCCCCATGATAATTTTAATATGAGCATAATCATGGAGCGCCGTCGAGCGCTAAGCTGGTGTCTTGATAAACAATTAGATTGGGATGATGTCCCTCAAGACACATAAAAAATATAGCAGGGTGATCACCCGAGGTCAGCTAATTGGCGGGTGATGGCGCTATTGGAGATAAATATGAGATACATTGATGTCGAGTGGATACATGACCTTGAAGATGAGCCGTTTCGTCTCGTATCCGAAATTGGTGATGATAATTTTGAACTCCGCAAGCTTGAGTTTTGTCGTAATGGAAAGCTTGGATTTGCTTCGGGTGAAACCCACACCGAAAATACGATGCTCGGTATTGTTGAAGTGCCGCAACTAGAGGAGATAAACTCTGATGTTGAATTTCAGGGAATAAGTATCTCAAAACAAGAATTTGAGCAGCTATGGCAGAAATATGTACCATAGCTGCTTGAGGCATCAATAATATGCAAGAATATAAAGTGTCTCATAAACAGGGAAGCTCAAAGAAGCATATCGAGTTTTTTTCACCGCCAGAGTCTGCTGATTTTAGAGCTGCATGTGAATCTGCTTTTTCTAAGCATAGCTTCACTATCGAATTTGATGGAAATTATTTATGTGTAACACATTCAGATAAATCGTCACGGTTGTCAGATATAAGTATTTAGTCTGATGAGTGGGGAGTTATTTGGGGTGAGGCATCTCAATGGGGATCGGATGAAGAGAGCCATAGTGCAATAGAATTATTTGAAAAAATACTTGCAGAAAGTGGTGAGTTTATTGCTAAATAAATGCCATAACAGCGTTTTAAGTAAGAGTTTTTTGCAAAAGCTTGTCAAAAATTATAGCCGCTTTTGCATTGATACCTATAACCGCTTGGCTATTACTAGCCAAGCAGGTGAGTTGTCTTTTCGTGAGTAATTACAGGCGAGTTACTGTAAAACCTTGGTTTTTAAACTGCTTTAATAAACCGTGTTGTTCTGGCAAATGCAGGGCGCCTACGGCGATAAATAGTTTTTCTTTACCAATGCGAGGTGTGAGCTCTTTTATCCAATTATTGTTACGTTCAATCAGCATAACTTGTTCGCTGATCTCACCGTAGTTGCTGTCATCAAAGCTTTCATTGTAGTACTTAGTTAAGGTGGCCATATCGCCATTTTTCCATGCATTAACTAAGGTTATAAAGTAGGTTTCAACATCGGCAAGCTGTTCAAACGTTTCTTCAATCATTTCGTTACTTAACAACGATAGATTATTAAACATCTCCATTTGATATTCGAGCGTTTCTAATTCGCCAACCGGTATATTGTTCGCTTTTGTATAGGCAAGCACTTGTTTATCAATGCCATATTGATCAGAAAAACCAATATTTTGAAATTCCATTTGCAGCATAGTAACCATTACGGCCCATGGAGCTAGGTTATTAAACATCGCTATATCAATTGATTTGTTGCTGAAGTATTGCTGAAGCTTTTTATAGTTTTGCTCAGATAATTCGCTTTGTAGAGTATTACCGTTTTTTAGCATCATAAATGGCATAGAGCGGCGCTGCATTTCCATCGGGCTGATTGCACTAACATCGACTTCAACAATTACTTGATCGCTGGCATCAAGCGCGTCGGTTACTTTTTTAGGTAGCCCTTTCATAGTGGCATCACCGACATGCACAGTGCCAAACAAATATGATTTAACGCCATTTTTTTCTATTTGCCACAACCCAGGTTCACTGTGGCTAGCAAAACTAATACACAGTAAAAGGGATAAAATAAAGTAACTGCTAATACGCTGAGTGAGGTTCATAATTGTCCTTATTGGTTGGGTATATATCCATATTAAACCAATACGCTTAATTGGGTAACGTTAAAATTAATGCTAAGCGAGAGTTTGGCTTGTTTTTTGCGCTGATGGTAAAGTTATTGAGATTACATAAACTGTTAACTATCGCTAGCCCCAAGCCGTGGCGTTGGTTATTCGTTCGTGAGCTATCAAGCTGGTAAAGGGGATCAAAAATAGCCTCAAGTTGTTGTTCACTTAAAGGCTTAGCTAAAGCGTTGCATAGCGTGATTGTGGTGTGATATTTAGTTTGTTCGACCTGTAAGTTGATAGGTTGGGTGCTAAGCCCATAAAACAATGCGTTATCGAGCAAGTTAGATAAAATGGTATGCAGGCAAAATCGGTCAGCGGTGATCATCAGCTCAGTTGCAACATCTAGCTGTAAGCGCTGCTCAATATCGGCATGTTTAAACTGCAGTTCATTGCTTAATTGCGTAATAAAGTCACTTAAATTAACGCTTTCTAAATTGAGCTCTACAGCGCTACTACCAGCGCGTTGTAATAGCAGTAAGTTATTGACGATGGTTTTCATACGCTGTGATATAGCCAAAATGTCGCTGGTATATGTGGCGCTAATACGCTCATCATCAGGGTAACGCAGTGCCACTTCCGACAAGCTGATCAGCTCAGAAATTGGTGTTTTTAATTCATGTGCGATGTCGCTGGTTAGGCGTTTTTCATTTTGATAGAGCTGTTGATTGGTGGTAATAAATTTATTCAGCTCATTACGAATAGGTTCAATTTCCTCTACTTGAAAGTCGCTTTTGATAGTTTGTGAGGCGCCAGTGATATCGAGTAATTTTATTTGTTCATTTAAGTTGTTCAGTGGAAAGAGGCCACGGTTAACGATTCGAGTGACTAAATAACGCACTCCAAAAACTGCGATAATACAGGTCAGAATAAAAACCACATCAATGATCAGCAATACTTTATTTAATGATGAAATAGGAGCGGCGATAGTTAAAACCATGGTCTTAAAATGACCGCTGCCGCGCGCTGCTTCATTTTCTTGCTGGGCAATGAAGTGGCTGATCATGGCGCGACCCTCTTCACCGTTAGGCAGAGTGTAATCAATAATTTTAAATTCGTTAATGGGGATAGCTAAATTGGGTAAATCAATATTTTGATATAGTTGCAATGAATCTGATTTTTCAAACGTCTGTTGTTCGTGCCATAGCTGATAAAATTCGCTGGCATTGGCCTGCTCATATTCAGACATAAACTCGCCAGCAAAATCAAATTCTAGTTTGCCATTATGATCTTTCACTAAGGTTTTTAAATAATTAGATTTATTAGTTAAAGATTGATTAAATTGATTTTCAACCCAAGAATCAACACTCAAATCGACGGTTAAAAAAATAGTAACTAGAATAATCGATAGTACGGCACTAATATTATTGACGAGTTTACGCTTGATAGAGTGACGTTTAGTTTTTGGCAGCTCAGTTTTGAGAGGCGACATAACCAAATCCACGTTTATTTTTAATTGGTAGTTCGCCGCCGAGCAGCCGTACTTTTTTGCGGATCGCTGAAATATGCGCTTCTAGCGCATTTTTTGACAGCATATCAAATTGGCCGACCACGGCTTCGCTGATCATCTCAAGGCCTAATACCCGTTCTTTGGCACTAAATAAGCACTCAATGATTTTATATTCGTTGCGAGTAAGGTTTATAGGCTGCTGCTGATAATGCAGTGTTTTTAAGCTCAAATCTAACACGCATTCTCCTACACAGAGTGTGTTTTGCTGGTTTTGTAATTGGCCTCGCCGAGACAGCGCCAGTACTCTGGCATGTAGTTCTTCAAACGAAAACGGTTTCGTTAGATAATCATCAGCACCTTTCATTAAGCCGTTTATTTTGTCTTGTGCTTCAGAGCGAGCAGATAAAATTAATACCCGAGTTTGACTCGAGCTGCTACGCAGTGCCTTGAGAATACTCATGCCATCAACACTTGGTAGCATTAAGTCGAGAATGATTAAATCATAGTCGCCACACAGTGCCATGCTTAAACCGTGTGAACCATCACCGGTACCGTCCACGGTAAAACCGAGATTATTAAGGCCTACATCTAGGCTGCGTCTAAGCGGTTCAGAATCTTCGATTACGAGTATCTTCATGATCTTAACTCAATTAAATAACATGTTCGCCTTGCTACTTTAGCAAGGCTTATAGATTAATGATACCAACTCTTTTGATAGGCTAAATTACCTAAATTGGCATGTGCCAGTGCTTTTTTCACCAATTGTGGGTCGTTGCTGGTGGGCACTAATTTATCTTGTGTGTATATATAAGTGGTTGCTGGTTTTTGTGGTTGTAAAATTACGACCTTATTACCTTGGCCACTATTACCGGTTATGTAGGCAAAGTTTTTATCGTATTGCATCATTGCGCGTTGTTTATTATCTGCGATTGGCTGCGTAAGATCGCGACCTATCATTGGATGTTCACCACTGGCTCCAATCAATGATAATAATGTCGTCGGAATATCAAGTTGGCTAGCCAACTGATGATCACGCTTGGCATTGATACCTTTACCAAAAATAACCGCAGGAATACGAAAGTGATCAATCGGTACTAAACTTGCCCCCGATACGCGCGAGTCATGATCAGCAATCACTATAAAGACGGTATCGTCCCAGTAACTTGATTGCTTTGCTTTTTCGATAAAGGTGCCTAGCGCATAATCGGCATATTTTGCTGCATTATTGCGAGTTTGTTTTTCATTATCGTAAAGTGCAATTTTATTATCAGGGAACTCATACGGGCTATGGTTAGAGCTGGAAAATACTAAGCTAAAAAATGGCTGCCCTTGCTGCTGTAACTTGGTGAGTTCTATATCTGCTTGGTTGTATAAGTCTTCATCCGATGCACCCCATGAGCCATTAAAATCAATATTGGCAAAGTCATTACTATCTACAATGTGTTGAAAACCATTACCCAAAAAGAAGCTTTGCATATTATCAAAGTGGCTTTCACCACCGTAAATAAACTGGGTTTGGTAATCTTGTTTGCTTAAAAAGTCAGCAATGGTAAAAAAATCACGTTGCGATTTATCAAGCTTTACTACTGCGCGAGAAGGGGTGGGGGTAAATCCAGTAATAACCGCTTCTATACCGCGAACTGAGCGTGTGCCCGTGGCGTATAGATTATCAAACCCCCAACCTCGCTGATAAAGTTTATCTATATTAGGGGTTAAAGGTAAGCCGCCTAAAGTACCCACATAACGTGCTCCTAAACTTTCTTGCAAAATGATAACTAAGTTTTTGGGCTTCCCTTGATACGCCGCTTGATGAAAGGTTTTGGTTGGTGCGCTGGCATCGTTAAAAACAGCTTGCTCATTTTGCATACTCGCGCGTACTAAGGCTAATAATTCCTCTTCGGCCATGGTGCCATAAAAGTCTTGGCTTGATTTTTCATTACTGAGTTGTTTAATTGCAAAGGCTACGCTATACAACGAGTTAAGACTAAGATCATTAAGTAAATGATCAGTTGAGAATGCCATCATTGCAGGGTTTAACGGTCGATGACCTAGTGAGTTACGTGCACCTAGAACGGTTAAGCACAGTAAGCTAATCACCAATAAGGAGTGTTTTATGATTGGCAACTGACAGTGGCTACGCCATTGGCTGGTAAAAACTTTTGTAGCCAGTTTTACCCCAACGATCAAGAATAATAAAGTGGTGAATACCTCTATTTTATACCCCGCAAAAATCATTCGAGAGACTTCTTTTGGGTATATTAAGTATTCAATAAATAAGCGGTTTGGACGCAAATCATATTCACTAATAAAGGTCGCAGTGATCACTTCAAAGAAGATCAGCAACGCGGTCATTAGCAATAAATAGTATTTAATGATGCCACGAATAAGCTGCTGTTTAGAGACTAATGTGCTGATAATTATCAACAACAATGCCGGCATTAAAATATAACTTAAGGTAGCCGTATCAACGCGCAAGCCGCCAACAAAAATATTTAGCCAAGCATGAGAGCTAAATACTCGCTCACCTTGCCATACACTTAAGCTAAAACGAGCCAGAGTTAACATAGTCAGTGATAAACTAAAAAATGTTAGCAATACCCAATATGGACCGAGTCTATTTTGTAGTTGCGCAAGACTAAATTTATCAGTTATGCCCATAAAATAGCCCACCAAACCAGTGTGCTAATCATCATTGCTATAAATACACTGGCAGAGGCAATATCTTTAGCCAGCCCAGAGAGTTCATGATGTTCTGTACCAATACGATCAACCACCACTTCAATCGCGGTATTGACTAACTCGGCGAATAGTACAAACAGCAAGCTGGCAATTAAAATAAGTTTATCGCTGGTGGGAATATTCGCCAGCCACGCAAACACTCCAAGTAATAAAAATAGCGCGAGTTCTTGCTGAAATGCAGCTTCAAATCGCGTCATCCATTTTAAGCCATTGAAAGTATGGCGTAAGGTAAATAAAAGGCGTAGTAGTCCTTGGCGTTTGATTACCGTTTTCGAATTATTCATTATTGTTTTTCACTTTTTTATTAGTTGTTTTACAGTTACTTACTAAATCTAAAGACTGTTCATAGGCTTTACTTTTGATGCCTATTAGACTTATTAATGTATGGAAGATATTGTCGTGAGAAGCAGCTTGTTGTTGATCAACACTCTTTAAGCAACTTTCTGTAATACGTTGATTACCTTTGGCAGCCCACATATACATTGGGACATGGGTTTGGCCACTAGGAGCAAAGCTATACGGAAAGCCATGTAAGTAGGCGCCGTTTTCGCCGAGCGACTCACCGTGATCTGAAATATATACAAAGGTTTTATCAATATTGTCAGGTAAGTTATTCAGTTCGGTTAACATTAATGAATTTACGTAGTCGCTATACGCTATGGTGTTGTCATAAGTATTAACTAACTGCTCAGTGCTACAGTTTTGTATATCACTGCGATCGCAGGTCGGTGTGAATTGCTTAAATTGATCTGGGTAGCGCTGAAAGTAAGTGGGTCCATGAGAGCCCATCATATGCAATACAATGACCGTATTGGCTTGGCTTAAATTAGCTAGTTTACGTTTAAGTGGTGCTAGTAACGCTTCGTCATAGCAATGCTGTTGTTCACAAAGTGCAGAGTTATCTACCTTGATGGTAATGTTGGTAACGCGATTACAGACATTTTTACAGCCACTGTTATTATCAATCCACAACACATAAGCGCCAGCGCTTTGAGCTATGTCGAGAATGTTTTGCTGGTTATCAGCTTCGTTACGTGAGAACTCAGCTTGGTTTTGTTGTGAGAACATACAAGGGACCGATACCGCTGTTGCGGTTCCACAGGACGCTACATTGTTCAGGTACGTTACTTTGAAAGGTCGAGTGAAACGGTTGGTATCGCGTGTATAGCCTTGGTAAGCAAAGTTTTCAGCACGTGCTGTTTCACCTACCACGATAACGGTTACTTGCGTGTGTTGTGATGCACTTAGTACTGGTGCTGGGTCTAAAATTTGAAATGGTTCGTCAGAGACCAGCCATTGATCGCGAATATATTTATAGCCACTGCTTAAATATTGGAATGGAATTAACTCTTTCTTTAATAATTGATTGTTACGTCCGGTAGCGGCATAGTCGGCATAAAAACTCAATACAATTACGGCGATTAAGGCAAAGCAGCCCAGTAGCAGTTTACAACGACTCACCAGCTCTTTGCTAACCAGACTAAAGCGAACCTTGGTTTTGATTAAAACCAATAGCGGCAGTAAGGCGAACAAACAAAAGAATATAATAAATTGCAAGTTAAGATAGCTTGCCGCTTCATGACCGTCAGTTTCAAAGGTGTTTTGAATCATAGAATAGTCAAATACCACTCCATAATTTAAAGTGCCGTAAAGAACGGCGCACGAGCTTAACAATAATATGTAATTAATTGGTTTGAGTAGCCAGCGACTAGATAAGAATGAAAAGAAAATAATTAATAAGCACAGCAACAGTAACGGCACTGAGAGTAAAAATAACCACGAAAAAGAGGGCAATGTGGTGATTGCGTTAAATGCACCATGCATAAAAGGGATATTGATGATTAAGCAGTAATAACATGCTAATGCGATGATAAAAGTATTGGCGCTACAGGTAATGTAGAAGCGCTTTTTAAAACCTGTGCTGAGAAATTGGCTTACCAACATAAATTGAGAACTCAATAATAATTTAATACCTGCATGGTAGAGTCCAAGACTTAAGAAACACTTAAGGGTAACTAGTCATTTCCTGAATGAGGTGATTTAAAAAAGAATGATTTATTGTGATTTCGTCAAAAATTAATCAAACCAGTAATTGGTTATAACGAGGTATGAAATATCAATAGCTTCATATATTAGGAAAATTAATCTATTTAGGCTTATATATTGGATTTTTATGCCTTTAAAATTGATTGGTGAGTGTTTTTTTAGATTGATTTTAAGGTTGACTTAGCACTCTCATCGCGGTACTAATATAAAAAGACAGCGGGGGAGTTGCAATTCCTTCGTAAATTAACAAATTTTGGTATTTATTACATGCTTACAAACGCACTAAACCTAGTCCTTATTAACGTCGTGGTGATTATTATTACCGCGGGGGCTACTTAGTGCTTTAAAAATACGTAAAGCATTATAAAAGCCCCCCGCACTTAACCAGTCGGGGGGCTTTTTAGTTTCAGGGTTTAGCAATAGTTAAGTATAGATATGTCACTGAGGAATGAGGATTATTTAATGACAGGCGCAGAGTTAACAATTGATTTATTAGCCAAACACGGCGTAAAAGAAGTATTTGGTTACCCTGGTGGGGCAATCATGCCAATTTACGATGCGCTGTATGGTGCGCCGGTTAAACATTATCTCACTCGTCATGAGCAAGGTGCAGGTTTTGCTGCTGTTGGTTTTGCTCGTAGCACGGGTAAACTTGGGGTGTGTTTTGCGACTTCAGGCCCTGGGGCTACTAACTTAATCACCGCGCTTGCTGATGCGATGATGGACTCAGTACCATTACTTGCGATCACAGGCCAAGTACCAACTGCTGCCATTGGCTCTGATGCGTTTCAAGAGATTGATGTATTAGGTATGTCATTATCCTGCACTAAGCACAGTTATATGGTTGAACGTCCTGAAGATTTAGCCGAAATACTGCAAGAAGCCATGCATTTAGCGCAATCAGGTCGTCCAGGCCCTGTGTTAGTAGATATACCAAAAGATATTCAAATGGCGCAAGTGCCTTTTCATCCTTGGCTTGCGGCCGATGATTACTTACCGGTGTTAGATTTAAAGCAAGTGGCTATTGCTAACCAACTATTAAGCGAAGCCAAACGACCTGTTGCCTATGTTGGCGGCGGTGTACAGGCGGCTGATGCGCAAGTACAGCTAATGCAATTTTTAGAAAAAACCCAAATGCCTGCGGTTTCAACGCTAAAAGCATTAGGCAGTGTATTACCTGATTACGAATATAACTTAGGTATGTTAGGTATGCATGGCGGCCAAGCTGCAAATTTAGCGGTACAAGAGTGTGATGTTCTAGTATGCATCGGTGCGCGCTTTGATGACCGTGTAACAGGCAATTTAGGCAAGTTTGCGGCTAAAGCAAAAGTGATCCATTTAGATATAGATGCTGCTGAAATTGGTAAGCGTAAACCAGTTAAAGCATCATTAGTTGCTGATTTAAAAACCTCATTGCCGCAATTAGAGTGCTTTGTAACAGAACAAGCATGGCGTGATCATGCCAAAGAGATGATGATTGAACATGCATGGCGTTATGACTATCCGGGCGAAAAAGTATATGCCCCGTATTTATTAAGCCAACTAAGCCAGCGGATGCCAAGTACAGGCGTTGTGTGTTGTGATGTTGGTCAGCACCAAATGTGGGTGGCACAACATATGAAGTTTAGTCATCCAAGCAACCATTTAAGTAGTGGTGGCGCAGGCACTATGGGCTTTGGTTTACCTGCGGCCATTGGTGCGCAAGTCGCTCGACCAAATGATTTTGTGATCACTGTTTCTGGTGATGGTTCAATCATGATGAACATTCAAGAGTTAGCCACTATTCGTCGTAACAATTTACCGGTAAAAATATTAATTTTAGATAACCAACGTTTAGGTATGGTTCGTCAATGGCAAGAGTTATTTTTTGAAGGGCGTTATTCTGAAACTGATTTATCAGATAACCCTGATTTTGTGCAATTGGCTGCCGTATTTGGTATCGCTGGGCAAACGATCACCCACGCTAACCAAGTTGATGATGCAATTACAGCATTAGTGAATAGTAAAGGTCCTTATATAGTACATGCCTGTATCGACGATAAAGAAAATGTTTGGCCGCTAGTACCGCCGGGTGCCGCGAATGACGAAATGATGACGGAGAGTGGAAAATGAAACACAGTTTAACAGTCGCTTTAAAAAATCAAAGTATCGCCGTTGAGCGCTTTTTGCGTGTAGTTCGTCATCGTGGTTTTGATTTAACCCATTTTCAATTGAATATGGATGATGGTCATTACCATGTGGCTATGACGGTCGACAGTGATAAGCCAATTCACTTATTAACCACGCAGCTCAATAAGCTGGTGGACGTTAAGCAAGTAACGCTAGAAAATTTACAACAGCAAGCAATGTAGTTTGCTGTAAAAACTAAATCAACAGGGCTATTGGGTCTTTTCCCCTTAGCAATAAAAATTTAAGAATGAGGATGTCAGTTACATATTAAAAGTAACTGCAAACACTGAGGTAACTATGGCTAAATTAAGAAGTGCAACAACAACTGAAGGTCGAAAGCGCGCAGGTGCTCGTGCATTATGGCGTGCAACAGGAATGACAGATAGCGATTTTGGCAAACCGATTATTGCGGTTGTAAACTCATTCACGCAATTTGTACCGGGTCATGTGCATCTTAACCAACTCAGTGAGCTTATGGCAGAAACCATCACTCAAGCGGGTGGTGTGCCAAAAGAATTTAATACTATTGCCATTGATGATGGTATTGCCATGGGCCACGGCGGTATGCTGTATTCATTACCATCGCGCGACTTAATTGCTGACTCAGTTGAATACATGGTAAATGGTCACTGCGCCGATGCAATGATCTGTATTTCTAACTGCGACAAAATCACCCCTGGGATGATGCTGGCGGCACTTCGTTTAGACATTCCAGTAATCTTTGTGTCTGGCGGCCCAATGGAAGCCGGTAAAACTAAGCTTGCTAATATTGATATCAAACTAGATTTAGTGGATGCCATGGTAAAAGGTGCTGATGAATCAGTAAGTGATGCTGACTCAGAGCAAGTAGAGCGCTCAGCGTGTCCTACCTGTGGCTCGTGTTCGGGCATGTTTACCGCCAACTCAATGAACTGTTTATTAGAAGCAATTGGCCTCGCACTACCTGGTAACGGCACTACACTTGCGACTCATAAAGATCGTAAACAACTGTATGTTGAAGCCGGTGCACGAATTGTTGATTTATGCCGTGAGTATTACCAAAAAGATAATAAAGAAGTCTTGCCGCGTGCTATCGCTAATAAAACCGCGTTTATGAATGCCATGGTGGTTGATATTGCTATGGGTGGCTCGTCAAATACCGTATTGCATTTACTTGCCGCTGCGCAAGAAGCCGGTGTTGATTTTGATATGTCGCACATTGATGCGTTATCTCGTAAAACACCTTTCTTATGTAAAGTAGCGCCTGCAACCGCGCAATACCATATTGAAGATGTGCATCGTGCTGGTGGCATGATGGCAATAATTCGCGAGCTTGGCAAAGCTGGCTTAGTGGATCTGTCGGTAAACCATGTTGCTGGCATGACTATGGCAGAGCTAGTTAAAAAATGGGATGCCACTGATCCAAACAACGAAGCAGCACAAAAGTTTTACCGAGCGGGACCTGCAGGTATTCGTACCACCAAAGCAATGAGCCAAGAATGTCGTTGGGATGAAGGCGATAATGACCGTGAACATGGTTGTATCCGTAGCGTTGAACATGCGTTTCGCCAAGATGGCGGCTTAGCCGTACTATCGGGTAATTTAGCTGTTGATGGTTGTATTGTGAAAAGCGCGGGTGTGGTTGATGAAATGCTACACTTTGAAGGCACCGCCGTGGTGTATGAATCACAAGATGATTCAGTTGAAGGCATTTTAAATGACGAAGTAAAAGCCGGTGACGTAGTCGTTATTCGCTACGAAGGACCGAAAGGCGGACCTGGCATGCAGGAAATGCTTTATCCAACCAGTTACTTAAAATCAAAAGGTTTGGCTGAGCAGTGCGCACTTATAACCGATGGTCGCTTCTCGGGCGGTACGTCAGGTTTATCAATTGGCCACGTTTCACCAGAAGCGGCCAGTGGTGGTGCCATTGCTTATGTTGAAAACGGCGATAAAATTATTATCGATATCGCTACCCGCGAAATCACGTTAGCGTTAACAGATGAAGAACTTGAAGCGCGTAAGCAAAAGCAACTTGCTCGTGGTAAACAAGCGTACAAACCACTCGATCGTGAACGTTATGTATCATCTGCGCTAAAAGCGTATGCGCTACTTGCAACCAGTGCTGATAAAGGCGCGGTGCGTGATTTAGCCAAACTGGAGGAGCTTAGTTAATTATGGTTTCTCAAGAGCTCGATTATTTTCGCGCTATTATCCAAGCCAATATGGAACCACTGGCAAAAGTTACTGAGGTTAGCGAAATGGCTGAACTCAGTGCTCGTCTTGGTAATCAAGTATGGCTAAAGCGCGAAGATCAGCAGCCAGTTTATTCGTTTAAACTGCGTGGTGCATACAACAAACTGGCTAAACTGCCAGCCGGTTCAGTGGTGATCACTGCCTCAGCTGGTAATCATGCTCAAGGGGTGGCGCTCAGTGCGTCACACTTAGGGCATCAAGCAACGATTGTAATGCCAGTGACGACCCCTGAAATCAAAGTCAATGCGGTACGTGCGCTTGGTGGCGAAGTGGTTTTACATGGCCATCATTTTGATGCTGCCAAAGCTTATGCACTAGAACTTACTGAGCAGCGCGACGGCATATTTGTTCCTCCATTTGATGATCCTGATGTAATTGTAGGGCAAGGCACGGTTGCACGTGAATTAATGCAGCAGCTTAATCAACTTGATGCGGTATTTATTCCAGTTGGTGGTGGTGGCTTACTTGCTGGTATGGCCGTGTATATAAAGTCATTGCGCCCAGATATAAAAGTAATCGGTGTAGAAGCTGATGAAAGTGCCTGTTTACAAGCGGCACTTGCAGCAGGCAAGCCCGTCGAGCTTGAACGGGTTGGCAGTTTTGCCGATGGTGTTGCGGTAAAAATTATTGGTACCGAAACCTTTCGTTTAGCGCAAAAGTTTTGTGATGAAGTAGTCACTGTAACCGGTGATGAAATATGTGCGGCGATGCAAGATATTTTTGTTTCAACCCGTGCGATTGCTGAGCCATCAGGTGCGCTGGCAACGGCTGGGCTGAAAAAATGGTGTCAGCAAACAGGCCAAAAAGGGCTGCATTTAGCAGCTGTGTTATCTGGCGCAAACTTAAACTTTGACCGCTTACGTTATGTGGCTGAGCGTACTGCGCTGGGAGAGAAAAACGAAGCGTTGTTAGCAGTAACCATCAATGAAGAAAAAGGCAGCTTTAAACAGTTTTGCGCCTCATTAGGTGGTCGCGCAATTACTGAATTTAACTACCGTTACGCAGGCCCTGGTGAAGCGCAAATATTTGTTGGTGTTGCACTGCGCCAAGGTCAGCAAGAGTTAGATGAACTGACAGCTGATTTAACCACCAATGGCTATCAATTTTGTGATTTATCAGATAACGAACTGGCTAAATTACATGTTCGTTATATGGTTGGTGGTAAAGCACCTGAGCAGATGCATGAGCGGTTATTACGCTTTGAGTTTCCTGAATATCCAGGCGCACTAGCGCGCTTTTTAGATACCTTAGGTAGCAATTGGAATATTACTTTGTTTCATTATCGTAATCATGGTGGTTCGATGGGTAATGTATTAGCAGGGTTTGCGATTGAGCCTAGTCAGTATGAGGTATTCAACGAGCATTTAAATCGCTTAGGTTACAGTGTGCAAGATGAAACACTGAATCCATGTTTTACCCAATTTTTAACTACTCAACGTCCCATTGATAGGGTGAAAGCGGTTAATAATTAAATATATACTAAAACCACCTCAAGATACGAATTCTGTAGCTTGAGGTGGTTTTAGTATAAGCAAGCACCTCAATTGAGGTGCTTTTTTGTCTCTTTGCAAACTCAATGTCTTGGGTTTATAGTTATAGCAATATTAGCCAACTAATTAGATTACGATTTGTCATTAAAAGGACTGAAATTTCAGCTTTATGCTACTTTGCTTATACTCAGCGGGCAAAGTGTTGCGGCAGCGGATGTGACTTTACAACTAAAGTGGACGCATCAATTTCAATTTTCTGGTTACTATATGGCTCAGCAACAAGGCTTTTACAAAGCGGCAGGGCTAAACGTCACTATTTTACCGGCAGATCCTGAGAACCCAGATACCTTTAGTAAAGTGTTGGCTGGCCAAGCTCACTTCGGGGTCGGGCACTCAGGTATTTTACAGCAACGGATCGCAGGTAAACCCTTGGTGGCAATGGCTGCTATTTTACAATTTTCTCCTTATTGTTGGATGGTAAAAAAAAGCTCCGATATTTTTCATCCTCGGGATTTTGTCAATAAGCGTCTTAGCAGTATCAGCCGCAAAGAAAATGCCGAATTATTGGTAATGCTCGAACGCAGTGGTATCCAAACAAATAATTTACCTTCTTATGAAAGTGGTAACAGCATTACGGATTGGTTAGCTGGGAGTATTGATGCGATGCAAGTGTACGTGACTAATGAGCCGTATATAATGCGTGAGCAAGGCATCGACTATAGATTTATTTGCCCGCAGAAGTATGGAATTAATGTTTATAGCGATATTCTTTACACCACAGAAAATATGCTCGAACAACATCCGCAAACAGTTGAAGCATTTTATCAGGCCAGCTTAAAGGGCTGGCGCTATGCAATGATGCATATGGATGAAACAATTGCATTAACTCAACACCAATACGCACCTGATAAAAGCTTTTCTCAGCTTGCCTATGAAGCTGAAGTATTGAGTGATTATATTTTACCACCTGGCACTAATTTAGGATCTATGTCGATAGCGAAATGGCGGTTGATTGCTGATCTATACGGGATTGAGCAAGATGCCTTTAATCAGGCGCAAGATGGCTTTATTTACCAGTATGTTGAACCTGAAAAAATTAAAATGTCGTGGATGCTTATTACAGCAATTATAATTAGTTTGTTATCGATACCACTTTATTTACGCTTGATGTTCAGAAAAAGCGTATAATGCATAAATGAAATGACCATCGCTAAAATCACATGAGCCTTGCTGAGCAGTTTACAGCCCTAGATAACTTATTACATAGTACTCGCCACTATTGGCAATGCACTGCATTCGATTTTGATCAGCTGCCATGGCCTGAATTAGAACAACCATTAACGCTGTTGAGCGATCAACAAGTTGCTGAACTCGATAGCAATCAAGATGCCTTGTATCAATTTTTTAGCCCGTATATTCCCGTAGTCAATAACTTAGCTACATTGTGTGACTTACCTCAAGCCTCCACTACGCGTTGCGAATATCCGTTTTGGATCAGCAATGGTATTAAAGGGCGCAAGTTTGCACAGCTGCAAGATTTTGTCTGTGCGCTTGGCCAAGAATCACAATTACCTGTATTAGAATGGTGTGCAGGGAAAGGCCATTTAGGACGTATGCTGGCATTTAACCGTGCGCCGAGTGTGCACAGCATCGAACTGCAACAACATTTATGTGAACAAGGTCAGCAAAGTGCTCTGCAACAAGGGTTAGCCATGCACTTTAGCCAAGCAGATGTACTTAAAGATGATGTAACTGAGTATTTTCAACAAGCACAACATGCCGTAGCGCTGCATGCTTGCGGAGCGTTACATCAGACGTTTATGAGTAACGCGGCTAGCGCGCAAACGCAAAAAATCAGTCTATCGCCGTGTTGCTATCACTTATTCACCCCGAATGATTATCAAGCTATGAGCGATGCCGGTAAGCGTAGTCAACTGCAGTTAACGCATCGTGATTTAAAATTAGCACTACAAGAGACGGTGACAGCGCCTTCTCGGGTAGATAAAGTTCGTAAAACTGAAGTGCAATGGCGATTGGGTTTTGATGCTTTACGCAAAAGTCTCACCAGCGAACAAAACTACGTCAGTGTGCCCTCAGTTAACAAAGCTATTTTTTCAGATTCATTTAAAGCTTTTTGTGCATGGGCCGCGGAGAAAAAGGCGCTAGATATACCGCAAGGTATTGATTATGAATCCTTTTTAAAAAAAGGCGAAATGCGCAAAAAAGTCACTGAACGTATCGAACTGGTCCGTCATGTGTTTAGAAGAGCAATTGAGGTTTGGCTTGTGCTCGATCGTGCTTTATATTTGCAACAACAAGGTTATCAAGTCAGTGTGCAGACGTTTTGCGAAAAACAATTAACGCCACGTAATATCTTGATCCAAGCTACCGTCAAAGACAGAAAAGAGATGTAATGAGAAAATTAAAAAACTTATTTGAAAACAATAAACGCTGGGCTGAACGAACGTGTAAAGATGATCCAGAATTTTTTAAAATTCTATCCATGCAGCAAAACCCAGAATACCTGTGGATTGGTTGTTCGGACTCTCGCGTACCGGCTAATGAAATCGTTGATCTAATGCCGGGTGAGCTATTTGTTCATCGTAATGTGGCGAATGTGGTGGTGCATACCGATCATAACTGCTTATCAGTGATGCAGTACGCCGTTGAAGTGTTAAAAGTTAAACATATCATGGTTGTTGGTCACTATGGCTGTGGTGGTGTTCAGGCAGTACTCAAAGATGCTAAGTTTGGTTTAATTGATAACTGGCTTCGTCACGTCGGTGATGTAAAAGAAAAATACACCTCAAAGATCAATGCACTCGCAGAAAAAGATCGTCTCAATAGCTTGATTGAATTGAATGTGATTGAGCAAGTACGCAATGTATGCCGTACTAATATCGTCCAAGAAGCATGGCAGCGTGGTCAGGAGTTAACTATTCATGGTTGGGTTTATGGTCTAGCAAACGGTCACTTACACGACTTAGAGTCAGTAGTTACTTGTGCCGATGAAGTTGATGTTAACTATAAAAGTGCTGGGCTTAAAGTGTTTGAACGTTACGTAGTAGAATAAGCACGTAACCTAAGCACTGCGTCTTATCTGGGCGCGGGCTAACTTCAGTAATTGTAATCTTAGTTTAAAGGCTAAGTCGATGTGTTTTTTGTGTGATGAAAACACCCTCTATACTTTCGGTGTTTTTCGCTTGCGATATTGCCGTGGTGTTTCAAAAGTAAAATTATGAAAGGCATGACAAAAGTGAGCATGATCATAATAGCCACATTGCAAGGCTATATCTGTTATCGGTGTTTGGCTGTCAGCTAGAAGCGTGCGTGCGGCTTTTAGTCGGTAAAATTGCTGTAATTGAGCTGGACTAACCCCGGCTTCTTTTTTCAAGCGACGCTCAAGAGTACGACGTGTCAAGCCAAGTTGCTTGCCTACACAGCTGGTGGAATTATTGAGTTGAATAAGCTGCTTGATCACTTTAATTGTATTGCTTGTTACGAGTTGATTGCTAATTGCTTGGCTGAGTAACCACTGCTCGAGTAAATACAGTTGGCTGGTTAGTGGACTGCTTTGCATTTGTTCAACACATGCTATTAAACTGTGATACCAGCTTGGGGTAAAATCTTCCCCGAGTAGATAATTTCCTTCAGCTAATTCGTGTAGCGTTATACCTAATAAGTGATAAGCACCAGTAGGCGCAAAACGAATACTAACTAAATAATCCTGATTGCTGAAAGTTATTGCCTGCGTTTGACGATTAAATGCGAAGGTAATAACGGGTGTCGCGTTGCTAAAATCAATTGTTAGGCTTGCGCCAGCATCAGGGTAGAGCTTTTCTGTAAATAACTGTGTTGTTTGTGTAGTGGTTGAACCTATTTTCCAATAACACTGCACCCAATCAGCTAAGCGTTGATCGGGTGCGAATTTTTGAAAGCTCAAATGGGGCAATGGATCATTTACTAATAAAATGGCCATGGTGTTAACCTGACTTATACCGTCGCAATAGCGATTTCTTCTTCGCGTAAAGTCAGTACTTCATAGCCGTCAGCGGTGACGACTATGGTGTGCTCCCACTGCGCAGAAAGCTTTTTATCACGAGTAACCACAGTCCAGCCATCCGGTTTAGTTTTTACTTTTGCCGCCCCTTGGTTGATCATCGGCTCAATGGTAAAGGTCATGCCTTCTTTAAGTTCAATGCCGGTATTGCGTTTACCATAATGTAAAACTTGCGGCTCTTCGTGCATTTTCTCACCAATACCATGTCCGCAGTATTCACGTACAACGCTATAGCCATTAGTATGGGCAAAATTAGCGATAGCGTTGCCAATATCGCCTAACCTCACTCCCGGTTTTACGAGCTTGATGCCTTGCCACATTGCTTGATAAGTTTTTTCGACTAAGCGCTTGGCCAGCGGTGACACTTCACCAAGCATATACATTTTACTTGAATCGGCAATAAAGCCATTTTTCTCAAGGGTAATATCTAAATTGACGATATCGCCTGATTTTAACGCGCGTTTAGGGTCTGGAAAACCATGACAGACTACTTCATTTACTGAGCTGTTTAACACATAAGGATAATCGTACTGGCCTTTGCTGGCAGGACGCGCAGCAAGCTCATCAACAATATAGCGCTCTACTAAATCATTGATCTCCATGGTGGTGATGCCGATTTTGACCTGTTTATCTAAATAGGCAAATACCTTTGCCAGTAGGCGACCAGACTCACGCATTAGCTCTATTTGTGCGGGAGTTTTAATAATTATTTCACTCATGCAAAGATTCTCCTGCTGTTACATCGGCTTGTGCAAGTTGCTGTTTGATTATTTCGGCGTAGGTCATGGTTGGATTAAGCTCAGCTAGCATGCCTATCTTTATCCAGTATTCAGATTGAGAGTTTATAGAACGTACCATAGTGGTACTGGCTTTGCGGATCTCTTCGTGCAGTTGGTCGCTGATTTTTACGATACCCATAACAGTGCCTATATATAAAACGTATACGTATCGTATATAGATGTTGATCTGTATGCAAGGCGTAAAACAAATCAAGCAGCCGAAGCTGCCTGAAGTAATAACTAAAACGGTATTATTCTGGTTGCTCGCTTTGCTTATTGCTACTGAGTTGTTGCTCAAGTAGTGCAACTTTCGCTTCTAATGCAACGAGCTTTTCGCGGGTGCGAATTAGTACTTGGCTTTGTACATCAAATTCTTCACGGCTGACAAAGTCCATCTCAGCAAGCTTATTTTGAATAGCTTGTTTGGTTTTCGCTTCAAACGTATCGGCAAGGTTTTTAACGCCTTGCGGCATGTTACTGGAAATCTGTTTGGCAATTTCTTCAAGTTTTGCTGGGTTGATCATGTCTGTCCCTTACTGTCGCGTAAATGATAATGGCTAATGTTACCTTATTGGCTAGGCGTATTGTAGTGATTACGTTAAAATTGCCCGTCTTTAATGCAATCTCTTTGGTCGATATGAAACTCAATCCTAAACAAGATGAAGCGGTAAAATATATTAGTGGTCCATGCCTAGTGCTGGCGGGGGCGGGATCAGGAAAAACTCGTGTAATTACTAATAAAATCGCTTACTTAGTACAAAAATGTGAGTATCAAGCACGTAATATTGCCGCGGTGACCTTTACTAATAAAGCGGCGAAAGAGATGCGCGAGCGAGTTTTTCAAACGTTAGGTAAAAAAGAGTCAAAAGGCTTGTGGGTATCTACCTTTCATACCTTAGGCCTTGAGATCATTAAAAAAGAACTAACAACGCTGGGTTTTAAACCTGGCTTTTCATTATTTGATGATCAAGATACTGGGCAATTAATTGCTGACTTAACTGAAGAAGAGCTAAAAAAAGACAAAGATTTACTCAATCTATTAAAAATGCAAATAGGCAGCTGGAAGAACGAGCTTATTTTACCAGAGCAAGCGATTCGCGAAGCGCGAGAGCCACAAAAAGCGCTATTTGCGCAATTGTATGCGCGTTATCAAACCCAGTTACGCGCCTATAATGCTTTGGATTTTGATGACTTGATCATGATCCCCACCTTATTACTGATCAATAATGCAACCTCGCGTGAGCGTTGGCAACAACGTTTCCGTTACCTGCTGGTGGATGAATATCAAGATACCAATACCAGTCAATATCAATTAGTTAAGTTGCTTGTGGGTGAGCGTGCGCGTTTTACCGTGGTAGGTGATGACGACCAATCAATCTATTCATGGCGCGGTGCTCGACCACAAAACTTAGTGTTATTAAGCAAAGACTTTCCAGGTTTACGGCTCATTAAGCTTGAGCAAAACTATCGCAGTGTGAAGCGTATTTTAAAAGCTGCTAATATCTTGATTGCCAATAACCCTCATGAATTTGATAAAAAACTGTTTAGTGAGTTAGAAAATGGCGAGCCGATCAAAGTGATTGGCTGTCGTGATGAAGAGCATGAATCAGAGCGGGTCGTCGCCGAGATCATCTCGCATAAATTTATGAAGCGCACCAGTTATAAAGATTACGCTATTTTATACCGTGGTAATCACCAAGCGCGTGGCTTTGAAAAGTCGTTAATGAGTAACCGAATACCTTACAAGATCAGTGGCGGAATGTCGTTTTTCTCACGCTCTGAGATCAAAGATATAATGGCGTACTTGCGCTTATTGGTGAATCAAGATGACGATAATGCGTTTCTACGTATTGTGAATACTCCGCGCCGTGAAATAGGCACAGTTACGCTGGAAAAGTTGGGTACCTTAGCCAATGAAAAACATGCCAGTTTATTTGCCACCTGTTTTGATAACGACTTAGGTTATCGCTTAAAAGGTCGTGGTTTAAACTCGTTGGCCGGATTTGCACGTTGGGTAGTTGAGCTGTCAGATAATGCGGTACGTGGTGATACCCTTGAAGCGGTAAAAGATTTAGTCAGACAAATAAATTACGAAGCTTATTTATACGAGTCATCACCGAGTGCGAAAGCCGCAGAAATGCGCATGAAGAATGTTTCTGAGTTGTACCGTTGGATCACAGATATGCTCACAGGTGATGCGGATAATCCGCCGTTGACGCTTGCTGAAGTGGTGAGTAAGTTAACGTTGCGTGACATGTTAGAACGTAACGAAGAAGAAGATGAAGCCGATGCGGTGCAATTACTCACGTTACATGCCTCTAAAGGCTTGGAGTATCCTTACGTATTTATGGTCGGCATGGAAGAGGGCTTATTACCGCATCAAGTAAGTATTGATGAAGAAAACGTTGATGAAGAGCGTCGCTTAGCCTATGTGGGGATCACTCGTGCTCAGCAAGAGCTGACCATGACCTATGCAAAAATTCGTCGTCAATTTGGCGAAACATCACAAACCGAGTTGAGCCGCTTTATACAAGAGCTACCGCAAGATGATTTAGCATTTGAAAATAAAAAAGCGCCAAATACGCAAGCCGAACGAATGGAAAAGGGCCAAGCCAGAGTCGCTAATTTACGTGCCATGCTGAAAAAGCCTGAGTAGTTCATCTAAACTGCGGATAATAAACTGGTTATCCGCGACGCATATCGTTAATTTAAAATTTGCTCGTTCGAAGAGTCAGCTGGGAGTGTTGCTGTGGAACTAATTGCATGCTGCCTACCAATAAATAGCGATAAACCATGAGTGTCGAGTAAGGCTCTATAATTTAATATTGAAGGGCCTTTCGCGATTACTTTTATTTGTTTTATCTTAGTTATTGCTAGTACACCTTGTAGTTGTAAATCAAAGCTTTGTTGTTGTAACACTCGCTTACTAAAGGTAGAGCTAAGTAATAAATAATCGAAATTAAGATCGCAAAGTAAATTAAGTTCGCAGCGATCTTTAGCAAAATCATTTAAGCCAATCGAATAGCCTTGTTCACTTAGCATTTTTAAATTACTAATTTGCCCCCCTGAAGCGTAACGGATCTCTTGTTCGTTAAATAATAAACAAATTTGTTTTGTTATGCTGTGCTTTTGCATTGTTAAGCATAACGCCTGAAATTCATTTTTCTCCAGTAATAAACCCGAGCAAGGGAATAACACCATTTGCAGTTGTGCCGTTTTGATCTGCTGGCACGCCTTGGTTAATAACTGTAATTCCACTTCCAGCTGTTGTGCTTTATCAGCGGCAAACTTCTTTAATATTTCAAAACTGGTGCTGCCAAGTACTGGGTGTTCGCCAAATGCCTCAAGCAATGATTCTGATTGATGCTGTTCATCAAGTGTAATAATTTCAGAGCAGCGAAAATGCATTGGTAAAGAGTCTAAGTGATGACTGGTTTCCAACTCATATGGGCTTGTGCCGGCACTAAGCAGTGGATGGTAAAACTCAAACCGGCTGCGACCAGCATTTTTTGCATAATACATGGCAGCATCAGCATCACGAATAATTTCATCCGTGTGCTTGTAGTTTGTTTTTGAGTAGGTAATACCGACACTGGCACCACTTTGTACACAAATACCTTTCATACAAAATGGTTTTTTCATCAGTTCAATTAATCGCTTAGCAACATCTTCTGCTTGTTGGCGATCGGTTAAGTGCGTTAATAAAATTACAAACTCATCGCCACCTAAGCGCGCAAGTAAATCGTGCTCCCGAATACATTGTGAAAAAGACTCACTGACGCTAATTAAAAACTGATCACCGGCTTGATGACCAAGTTGATCGTTAATATCCTTAAACTTGTCTAAATCAATAAACAGCACAGCAAACTGTTGTTCAGGGTAACGTTGATAATGCTGTAGAGTTTTTTCTAATTGGGTTAAAAACAGACTGCGATTAGGCAAGCCAGTAAGTGGATCGTGGTGGGCATCATGATAAAGCTGTTGCTCTATTTTTTTGCGCTCTTCAATTTGCATTTGTAAATGCATATTGGTTTGGAGGATCTCTTTGGTTTTTTCAGCAACTCGAAACTCTAATTGTTGATGGCTTTGTTTTAAGGCTTGAGCAGCTAAATGTGCTTGTAATACAGTCGCTATTTGATGCGATACAAAGGTAATTAATTCAAAGTCGTCTTGATTAAAAATATGCTTATGATTGTAGGCTTGGCAAGTTATTAAGCCAATCACACCTTGCGCTGTTTTTAATGGCGCACCTAACCAGCTAGTTGCTGAGTTTGAAGTGTTGACTTGCCCTGGTCTTTCTACTTCACCGGATTTGAGCAGTTTTTGTGCTCGGGTACAATCAATGAGTTGAGTTTGTTCGGTACGTAACACTAATTCGCTATAACCTTTGGCGAAAGGGCGCGGTTGAGTGTTATCTCTATATTCATCCACACAGTACGGAAAGTTTAACCAACCCGTTTCGCGATCATACAATGCAATGTATAAATTCTCAGCGTAAGTTATTGATTTTATTATTTCATGTACTTGTTGATATACTTCATCAATATGCTTTGTTTGCGTCGCTAGCTCTGAAATTTTAAACAGAATATGTTGCCGTGCGAGGGTTTTTTTATGTTGTTCTACTTCGAGGTTAAGTGCTTCATTACTTTGCGTTAATGCGCGAGTTCTTATTTTTACTTCAGACTCTAATAGTTCGCGTTTTTTTACCCGCTCGATAGCCGTTGATAAGTAGAGCGACATTACTTCTAATAGCTCGATTTGTTGCTCAGAGTAGTTTTGTTGTTTATCGTAACTTTGTGCGACAAGCACCCCAATAATGCTTTGTTCTCGGTATACCGGCACGCCTACCCAATGTTCTGCTGGTGTGCCAAGTAATTTAAATAACCCCTTGTTGGCAGCAGCCTGCATTTCATCACCTTGGAAGTAGGTGGTTTTACCTTGTTTAAAAACATACCCAGTGACACCTTGGATAAAATTATTATCTTGATTAAGTGGCACAGAGATACCATCTTTTTCATCAGCAAAGTAAGAGAGTTCAAGGGTGTTACTAAATTGATTTAACAGCACCACGTAAAAACTTTTACTTGGCATATAATCTTGCAAAATATCATGAATAGCAGGGTAAAGTAGCGTTAATTCGGCAACAGAACTAGCTTGCTCTGATAATTGGATCAGGGCATTTTGTAAGTGGTGGGATTGCTTATACTTTTGGACTAGAGCTTTTAAACGATTATTTTTATGCTCCAGCTTATGTAGTAAAGCTGTTATATCTTCCAGTGACATTAAACCGATTTTTATTATTGTATATTTATTGGACTTATATTTTCACTTTTTTGCTGAATCGTCAAGCGGCCAATAGTATTAGAAAATGATAATAATAAATAGTGATAAAGGTGTGGGGATATTTATTTTAATAATAAAAAAGGCTGAAAAAAATCAGCCTTAATAAAAAAACAGTACAGAATTAAGTATTATTTTTTGCTCATAAAATCAATAGCTGCGCTTATTTCATCATCTGAGCAATCCATGCATGTACCGCGTGGTGGCATTGCATTAAAACCATTAATTGCATGACTTAATAGAGTGTCAGCGCCTTTCGCTAAGCGTGGAGCCCAGTCATCTGCTGATTTTGGTGCACCAAGTGCGCCAGTACCATGACATGCAAAGCACGCACCTTGGTAAACTTGTTCACCGGTACGAGGACCTGTTGGCACTTCAGCAACTGCTGCTTTATCGCCTTCAAAGTAAACGGCACCTATAGGCGCGATACGTTTTTTGATCGCATCTTCAGTCATAGAGTTATCATATGGCTGTGCGTATGCGGTGGTTGCTAGCAATAATAATGCTGCTGATAGTTTTTTCATTTTGCCTTGCTCACTTCGATTTGAACGTGATCAATCACGATAGATGACGGAATTTAGAACGATTATAACGCTAAGCCGCAATTTATAAAACGCTACGATGTATTTTTCTTATGAAAAAACACTATTTTTTTGCGCCAGCGCAACAAAGCAGCTACTTTAGAATGACTGATTTGCGGTTTTTTTAGCACCTAATTAGCTCATTTTCAAAAGCGCAGCGACTAGTTTTTCAATACCTGCATCAGCATCTAAAATTGATTGCGCTAACATGTAAGCTGGAGTGCTTACGAGTTTATGTTGCTCATCAATTACAATATCATCTACTGCACAATTAATGTGTTGAGCGCCTAAACTTTGTAGTGCGTTGGCAGTATCAACATCATTACCAATAGTGGTTTTTACGCCAGCACTGTAGATCAGTGGGATCATTGCTGGAGCAATGCACATATAGCCTGCTGGTTTTTTGGCATTCGCAAATGCTTTAGCAGCACGGAGCATTTCAGGGTTTAATTGTGCTTGCGCACCATTGATCGCAAAATCACACAGGTTTTTAGCCGCGCCAAATCCACCAGGCACAATCAAAGCATCAAAGTCATTAGCATCTAACAGTGTTAACGCTTTGATATCGCCACGGGCAATGCGTGCCGCTTCGACTAATACGTTCCGGTTAGGGGTCATTTGTTCCCCATTCAGGTGATTGATCGTGTGCAATTGCTCAATATCAGGGGCAAAACACTGGTAGCTTGCTCCGGCTTTGGCAATATGTAATAACGTTAATACGGCTTCGTTGATTTCTGCACCGTCATAAACTCCACAACCTGCTAAAATTACAGCTATTTTTTTCATATACTATGCCCTTATTTATTATTCATAAAGTCAGTTTAGCATGACTTTTGCTGACTGTTATGGCCTTATTAAGATCATTTTGTGATCATCAATAATGATGAGTTAAAGATTATTTTTATTTGATCAATCCACTCGAGGCAGAGCAAAAACGCGCTATATGCTTTTTTTTAAGTTGGCTAATAGGAAAAAATTATAAAGGATCGCTATGATCTTTGATCCATTGTGATAGAATGCTCGTCCGGTTATTTATAAGGAATGAATTAACCGTTTTTTAGTTGTAAAAAGCCACAATCAAGCAAAGCAATAAAATGTTTTTCCACATTGTGATAAAAATAATAAAAAAAGAACCTCGTATTATCTTTTTAAAACAAAACATGCACTTAACTTGTTTCTAAGTAGTTTTAAATTACTTTGGAGGAATAGCTTGTGGGTGTTATCTACATAGTTATCCACAACTTACTCTTATTTAACGGTTTAAACAAAGCTTAATTCACAGTCGTTTTATGCGTGCCCTTATGGCATGCTTACAGATATTTCGTTTTCTCTCATTTAGGATCCAATTACATCATGGCTCAGATCCCTGAAAATCCACTTATTTTAGTCGATGGCTCTTCCTACTTATTCCGTGCATATCATTCACCACCGCATTTAACTAACTCAAAAGGTGAAGCAACAGGCGCTATTTATGGCGTTGTTAACATGATGAAAAGCCTGATCAAACAGTATGATCCAAGCCATATGGTGGTGGTTTTTGATGCTAAAGGTAAAACTTTCCGTAATGATATGTACAGTGAGTACAAAGCCAACCGCCCGCCAATGCCCGATGATTTGCGCACGCAAATAGCGCCACTGCACGATATTATTAGGGCGATGGGTTTTCCGCTTATTAGTATTGAGGGTGTTGAAGCGGATGACGTGATTGGTACATTTGCCCGTATTGCTTCAGAGCAGCAGCGCCATGTATTGATCTCAACCGGTGATAAAGACATGGCTCAGTTAGTGAATGAGCATGTCACTTTGATCAATACCATGACCGACAGTATTTCTGATCCAGACACTGTGGTTGAAAAATTTGGCGTTGGTCCTGAACTGATCATCGATTACTTAGCTTTGATGGGCGATAAAGTAGATAACATCCCAGGTGTCGATGGATGCGGCCCTAAAACGGCGGTTAAGTGGTTACAAAAATACGGATCATTACAAGGTGTGCTTGATCATGCTGATGAGATCAAAGGTAAGATCGGCGAAAAGCTTGCCGCCGCAGTCGATCATTTACCGCTAAGTTATGAACTGGCTACCATTAAATGCGATGTTGAAGTTGAATCAGACTTAGATACCTTTAAATTGCAAGAGCCAAATCGCGATGAACTGATTGCCTTGTATGGCGAGTGTGAGTTCCGTCGCTGGTTAGCTGAGTTATTAGATAATCCAAAAGATGCAGACACTCACTTGGCTGTCCCCAGTGAAGCGAATGAATTACCGCAAGTGGCTGATGCTCACTATGAAACAATCCTGACAACAGAGCAATTAGATACTTTAGTCGAGCAATTAAATGCCGCTGAACTATTTGCCTTTGATACTGAAACAACCAGCCTTGATTACATGCAAGCTAAACTTGTCGGGATGAGTTTTGCTGTTAAAGCTGGCGAAGCCGTGTATTTACCGGTTGCCCATGATTATCCTGGCGCGCCCGAACAGTTAAGTTTAGAGACGGTGATGGCGAAGATCGGGCCAATTTTAGCTGATGAAAACAAAGCAAAAGTTGGTCAAAATTTAAAATATGATAAGAGTGTATTGGCTAATGCCGGTTTTGAGCTAAAGGGTATTAAATTCGATACTATGCTTGAATCTTACGTATTTAATAGTGTTGGTACTCGCCATGATATGGACTCGTTGGCGCTAAAATATTTAGGCCATAAAAATATCAGTTTTGAAGACATTGCTGGTAAAGGTAAAAAGCAGCTGACATTTAATCAAATCGAACTTGATAAAGCGGCACCTTATGCCGCAGAAGATGCGGATATTACGCTTCGTTTACACCAAGTATTATGGCCGAAACTTGCAGCCGATGAAAAGCTTAAATCGGTATTTGAAGATATAGAGATGCCGCTTGTCAGCGTTATTTCAGATATTGAGCGTACCGGTGTTGCGATTGATAGCAAAATGCTTGCCGCGCACAGCCAGCGTTTGGGTGAGCGTTTAATTGAGCTGGAAAAAGAAGCGCATGAGATTGCTGGTGAACCATTTAACTTAAGCTCACCAAAGCAATTACAAGTATTGTTGTTTGAAAAACTTGAACTGCCAGTTATTAAAAAAACGCCAAAAGGCGCACCTTCTACAGCTGAAGAAGTACTACAAGAGTTGGCTCACGATTACCCGCTGCCTAAAGTTATTATTGAGCACCGAGGTTTATCTAAGCTTAAATCAACCTACACTGATAAATTACCACTGATAGTGAATGAGCAAACGAAGCGTGTGCATACTTCTTATCATCAAGCGGTAACGGCAACTGGCCGATTAAGTTCAAGTGATCCTAATCTGCAAAATATTCCTATTCGTTCAGAAGAAGGACGCCGTATTCGTGAGGCTTTTATTGCTGCAGATGGCTATAAAATAGTGGCTGCCGATTACAGCCAAATCGAACTACGTATCATGGCGCACTTATCGCAAGATAAAGGCTTGTTAAATGCGTTTGCCAATGGTCTTGATGTACACAGTGCAACTGCTGCGGAAGTGTTTGGTGTTGAGTTAGAAGATGTAACCACGGATATGCGCCGTAAAGCTAAAGCGGTTAACTTTGGTTTAATTTATGGGATGTCGGCATTTGGTTTAGCACGTCAACTTGATGTACCGCGCCATGAAGCGCAACATTACATTGATAAGTATTTTGAACGTTTCCCTGGTGTGCTTGAGTACATGGAATCAACCCGTGAGAAAGCTGCCGAAAATGGCTATGTTGAAACTATTTTTGGTCGTCGCTTACATTTACCAGAGATCAACGCCCGTAATGGCGCGCGCCGTAAAGGAGCCGAACGTGCTGCGATTAATGCACCAATGCAAGGCACCGCAGCTGATATCATCAAAAAAGCCATGCTAACAGTCAACAAATGGGTGTATGAACAAGCACCGAATACGGTTAAATTACTGATGCAAGTACACGATGAATTGGTATTTGAAATCAAAACTGAGTGTGTTGAGCAATACACCGCAGAAATTTGCCAGTTAATGTCTGATGCTGCGAAATTAGATGTGCCATTAGTGGTTGAAGCTGATAGCGGAGATAATTGGCAACAAGCCCATTAATCACTGAGCTTTTTAAATCATATAAGCGCGGCTGCATTGAGTGAAGCCGCGCTTTTTTATGTCTGTGAATAGGGTAGTCAGTTTTTTTTAAAAGGTGGCCATTCGGCTACTTTCTTAACGCTATAGTAGGTCACTCATTTAATGCAATGGATATAACACTAAAAACCGTCGCTTTTGATTTGTGGTTAAATGCTCATCAAGTAGCTGGGTAATTTTTTGCTCTGCTTGTTGTGGCTCATAGTGTTGCTTTAACTGTTTAATTTGTTGTGTGAGTTGCTCACTCAATGTTTGCCATTGCCGGCGCTGTTGCTCTAGAGCGATTAACCTTGTTGCCGCAGCATCGCCAAATTCCGCTGCTAGTTGATTGTAGTCTTGTTGTTGCAGGGCATCTTTTAGCTCAGTGTTTAAAGCTTTTAGATCGTTACTAGGTTTAAGTGCCTGGGTAATACGCTCAGGTTGCTCGCCCTCTAAATTAGATAACAATTGTTGCTTTAATTCATCACTAATATGGTTGTTCTGATTAATTTCAAGCTTGGCAATTGTATAGTGCTGCCACTCATTATCATCGTTAAATAAAAGAGTAATTTCAGCTGCATTGAAGTAGCGTTGTTGAAAAGCGATCATTGCAATTAATTGTTCGCTTAGCGGCAAATGAGCGAGTTGTTGCTGCAGCTCTGCCAGCGCTATTTTAAAGCTGAGGTAGCGATTAAATAGCTCACTATTGATTTCGCATGCAGCTAACTTTTCGCACTGTTCTAGAGCCTGCGAAGCACTAAACTCACCGGACTCTTGGCTAGCTAAAATAACGTGTTCAAAAATGCTATCGATTGCCATCGGTTGATCGACATTTGGTGGCGTTGCACTTGTAAGCTTATCGTCGCTGAGTAAAAAAATCATAGCGGTGCTAGTGATAGATATCACTAGCACTAAAATGAGCAACCGCTTCATTGTTTATAAGCCTAATTTTTTTAAGCGATTAGCATGTTGACGGTAGACTGTCAGTGGATCGGTTGTAAATAAATGATGAAAGCCAATCAGTTGATTCACTTCATCAAGGTGATTCATGCGGTAATTATCTTTTAATACATAACCTAAATGGCTACTACAACGAGAGACTAAGCCATCGTCATCGCCTGGGATCAGTATTGCAGTGATCGCCAGTGCTGCATCTGATGGGTCAAATATATTTGTTAAAGTTCGAGTACCACTCCAAGAAAAGTAATATACGCCATTACTGGCATACATAGGTCCTTGCTGGCATTGCTCAGCAGGTAGGCCTTCTGGATATTTTTGATTAAAGGCCAGCGCGCCCTCAGTGGTTAAGCTCTCCAGTGCACCAAGCGCATCTTGTGGTAACTGACTATTGTCAGAGAGTAATGCGATTAACCCGCCAAATGCATCAAAGGCTGTTTTAGCTATACCTTCTAGCTTAGATCCAGGAGTCAGTCCTTGGCGCACCACATCAGCAACAGGGCTACCAAAATTAACACCGCCAACACTGGTCGCTGAGGCAACTAAGTCGGGGCGTAGTGAGGCAACATAGCGAATACTTTGCGCACCTTGACTATGACCAATGAGATTTACTTTTGTTGTACCAGTTAGTGCAATAATCTGTTCAACTTGCTGTAGTAACTGCTCGCCTCGTTGTTCAGAACTATTCAGCGAGGATACGGCCGTGACGAAAACCTGTGCGCCATCACGACTGAGGCTTGCTGGTACCCGATAAAAATAATCGACACCTAATACATCGTCAAAACCCATCAAGCCATGTGCTAATACAATTGGGTATTTAGTTTGGGTATAGCCTGCATTAGCGCTATTACTGAAGATAAATAGCAGGCAGCATAAGTATAGAGTGGTTATTTTTTTCATAATCAGTGCTCTTTTATTGTGTGTGTTTGATCACGCTTTGAACTGCTGTTTACAGACAAAGTGTGTGGAGTTTTTATTCTAATTAGTTAATAGAGCAAATTTTGAGCTGAAATTCAATGTTAATATTAAGTTAAATTAACATGCAATTTGTAGTATTAGTTATATGTTTATCAATTCGACTAGTTAGTACCTGTATTTAGTTTATTTATCATGGTTAGTTTGGTAAAGTCCGCGTCGTCCTCATCCTGTAGGACATCCTGTTGATGATGCACTCGAAAGGGTGCTCGTATTGATAGCTTCTCCCCAGTTTGCTATACCGGCCCAGCATTAATTTGTTGGGTCGTTTTTTTGTCTCTGTTATTTATTATGCTATTGATTGCACTTCATAGAACAAGTGATACCATTGAATCTCATTTTCATTTTGAAAGGAATGCGTGATGGTTAAATCAATTGCGATATTAGGTCTTTCGTTATCAAGCCTATTAGTCTCTGGTGTTGCCTGTGCTGATTGGCAGGTTAACAATGATCAAAGCAAAGTAAGTTTTGTGTCTATTAAGTCAAATAGTATTGCTGAAGTGCATCACTTCAAAAATGTGTCAGGTAGTTTAGCTGATGATGGCTCTTTCTCAGTTGATATTGATCTGAGCTCAGTTGAAACGATGATCCCTATCCGTAATGAACGCATGACCAAGTTGTTATTTGAAACAGCGAAGTTTCCAACCGCAACCATAACAGCTAATTTAAGCAAGCAATTAAAAGCGCTTAAGCCTGGCCAACATGTATTTAAAGGTATTAGTGCTGAACTTGATTTTCATGGTGCTAAGAAAGAGATTACACTGGATGTTATAGCCAACTTGTCATCGCAAGGGGATATCAGCGTTTCATCAATGAGCCCAATTATCATTAATGGCGCAGACTTTGCTGTCATTGATGGCATTATGCAATTGCAAAAGTTAGCAGGTTTACCATCGATAGCAACGGCAGTACCGGTTAGTTTTTCATTAACGATGAACAAGCTTAAATAATGCACTCTTTGAATGAGCTTGCCACTGCACTTGAGCAGCCAAGCAAGCCATTTTCTCAATGGCAGCCGCAGCATTGTGGCGAGCTGCCAATTATCATCAATCAGCAAGGTGAGTGGTTATACGGTGGCAGTAAAATTACTCGTATCGCTATGGTTAAGCTGTTTGCCTCAGTTCTTTGCAAAGAGCAGGATACTTTTTACTTAAAAACACCAATCGAAAAAATAGCTATTACTGTCCATGATGCTCCCTTTATAATCGTTAATTGGCGCTTTGAAATGACAGAGCAAGGGCAAGTGTTATGTTGTGTGGATAATTTACAGCGAACTTGGCTAGTAACCTGCGAACAACCTTTAGTAGTACAAGATTATCAGGGCAATGATGTGCCGTATTTACAGTTACCGTATGGCTGTAGTGCTCGGGTATCAAGAAGTGTGTTTTATCAGTGGGCAGAAATAGCACAAGCTGATAAGCAAGGCTATTTCATTCAATCTGCGGGTCAGCGTTTTTACTTAAACGTGTGATTAAGCATCTGATTCAGGCGTTTGTTCAATATCAGTAGGTGGTATTGCAACAATTGGCCCTAGGAACCATTCATCTAATTTCTTAGCAACTTCAGGTAATCCTGTGCCTTTTAAAGATGAAAACGCATGAACGGTAATATCACCTTCTAAGCTGCTTAACTCGCGACGAACTTGCAGCACCTGTGCTTTACGTGCACCTTGCTTTAGTTTGTCGGCTTTAGTTAATAGCGCTAATACTGGAATTTCACTACCAATTGCCCAATTAATTAAATCGCGGTCTAAATCTTTAAGAGGATGACGAATATCCATTAAGATCACGATACCTTTTAAACTTTGACGTTTTTGCAGGTACTCACCTAATGACTTTTGCCATTTCTTTTTCATTTCGATCGGTACCTTAGCAAAACCATAGCCAGGTAAATCGATTAGGCGCATATCATCAACATCGGCTAATTCAAATGTGTTGATCAGTTGCGTACGACCAGGGGTTTTACTAGTACGTGCCAGCTTTTGGTCAGTTAATGCATTAAGAGCACTAGACTTACCGGCGTTGGAGCGGCCAGCAAAGGCAACTTCAATTCCCGTATCAGCAGGCAATTTAGTGATATCTGGAGCGCTGGTAACGAACGACGCAGTGTTATATTTGATACGAGATTTGAGCACAGGCTCTCCTAGAAACTTAATTAAGTATTACAGCGAGTAAACTTTACTTAATTAAAGTTCACTTAAGGTGCGCATTTTATACTATTACTACACTATTAAAAAGCGGATTTAGACTAAGATAGCAGCCTAAAATCAACTAAAATGATACGGCCAAAGCTTAATCTAGGTCAAAACCCTATAATTTATAAGTTTAATATGAGTAGAAAACGTGCCAGAGAATTTATTATCGTGTAGAATATGTAAATCACAACATCCATATTGTAGATGATACAGGGTCGGAAACAGAGAATTCACCATGAAAAAAATAGCACTATCTTTAACTATATTGCTTGGTGCGTTGTCAGCAAGCAACGCAACAGCATTTGATGGCGATGTAAACGCAGGTAAAGAAAAATCAGCAACGTGTGCGGCTTGTCACGGCCCAGACGGTAACGCGCCGGTTAATATCTACCCAAAACTTGCAGGCCAACACGCGGATTATATTTATAAGCAACTTACTGAATTGAAGTTAGGTATGACTTCAGGTGGTAAAGAGGGTCGTATGGATCCAGTCATGAGCGCGATGGCAATGCCATTGAACGATCAAGACATGAAAGATTTGGCTGCTTATTTTTCGTCACTTAACATGTCAGAGGGTGCAACACCTAAAGATATCGTTGACGTTGGCGCCATGCTTTATAAAGCAGGTGACGCAGAACGTGGTATTCCAGCATGCGCAGCATGTCATGGCCCACGTGGTAATGGCTCATCATTAGCTAAGTTTCCAAAAATTTCTTTTCAACATCCAGAATACATCAAGTCACAACTTGAGAAATTCCGTGATGGTGTGCGTCATAATGATTTAAATGGCATGATGCAAGATATTGCCACCAAGCTAACAGACAAAGATATCGAAGTGCTTTCTAAGTACTTAGGTGGACTACACTAAAGTAGTATAGATTAGTTTTATTATTAATCCTAAAATCTATAGTGGTTACAAAAAGCAGCGTAAGCTGCTTTTTTTGTATTTGTGTTTTGTCGATATTACCTCTTTCCTTGTAAGACATTGACCATGCCTTGCTGTAAGCTAAATCCTATTTTTATTTTTGTTTTTATCATAACTTATTGTAATTTAATGTTTTGGTTATGTTGCAATTTGTATTGCGTAAGAAAAATTATATAAATTAGTTGTAACAAAATTATTAATGCGTAAATTAACCCCTGTCGCTGAAACAATAAGAACAAAATGGACTAAACTACACGGAAAGTAGTGTGATGTGATTATCGGGGATAAGACATCGGTTGATGTCACCGAAGGAATATTAAAAAAGAGTCAATGAAGACCGAGAATAATAAAATCTCACGGAAGTTTAAAATAAAAACAAAATGGAATGCTACACGGAAGGTAAAAATAATAACAACATGGAACAACAAAAATAATAACAATAATAAAGACTAAAAAGTCGAAGGGAGAAGTGTCCAGTTAAATGGCGCTCAGATTAGCAGGCGGTAGAGATGTTTTCTCTACCGCCTTTTTATTTGTCCTGTTACAATAGCCATCGTTTATACTTAAATGTATAGAAAGTGCGCAAGTAGTCGAGTTACCCAACCTCAATCCGCACAAACCGAATTCTTCTGGCAAGGCCAGCATCGCAACGCCAAAATGCGCGTTGCTCAAAACCTCTTAAGTGAGATGATCAAGATATGAGTAGAACTAAAAAGTCACGTAAAATCCCGTCTAACGGTCCTGTTCGTTTAAGCAAAGATAAGCTTAAAGAAATGCGTGCATTGAAAGAACAACGCGTTAAAAAGACCAAAGGTGCAAAGCCAGGTTCACGTAATTCGATAGACGCTTTACAGCCTGAGAGTAATAGTAATCAGCAACATAAAGACAAACGTGTTGGTAGTAAAAAACCAATCCCTTTAATTGCCGTTGCAGCTGAACCAGTTATTGAGCTTAAACGTAACTTGAAGCCACAAGTTGAACTGAAAAAAGTAGTTCAGCCTGAGCTTTCACCAGAGCAAGAATTAGAAGCGCTAGAAAATGACGAGCGCTTATTGAAGCTGGTTGAGTTACATGAAAGTGGCCAGTTATTAACAGGTAAAGATGCTAAATACTTCAACAGCCGTATTGCACGTCATCAAGTGTTATGTGAATTGCTTGGTATTGAAGACGAAGCTGATGATTTTGATGATGAAGAGTTTAGCGAAGAAGCTAATAGTGACTTTGATCATTACTTGTCGAATGATTTAGCCAATGAATGGTTAGATGACGAGGACGATAAATAATGAACATAATGATCTTGGCTCTGTGTGTTGGCGCTGTGATCATTGCGGGGCTGGCATTTTATGCTGGCCAATTACTGTATAAACTCAGTGCGCAAAAAAAACTGATCGCGAAAGAGCAGGTAAAGCAGCAAGCTAAGTTAGCTAAGTCGCGCTTAGAGCGTAATGCCAAGCTCGCAGACAGCATTCATTTAATCGCCCGTGCTATGCACCAAGAGCAATGTGAGTTCTCAGAAGGGTGTTTGCGTATTTGGGTGCTAATGTCGCAATACAGCTTTGAGGATGACGAAGACCTTCCAGGGCGTTATCCAGGCATATTTGCGATGTATGAAGTGGTAAAAGAAATGCCAACTCATGACGCTCGTAAAAAATATTCGAAAAAAGAAATATTTAAACAAGACAGCGCTCGCTGGCGTGCTGAAGAAACTCATGCAGAGCAAATTAAAGCTGACTGTGAGAAAATCATTGAAGAGTTTAAAGCAGCCCCTGGTAGCGAAAACGTGGTGTTTAACTAATTTTACAGTATCAATAAAAAAGCAGACCTCGGTCTGCTTTTTTTATGCTTGTGCACTCAGATTAAATTACCCGAGAGAACCGAGTCGCGTTAATCTGTTTTTGTAAATGAGCATCAAAACACATACAAATGATACGAATAAACAAATTGCCGCGTGCTGTGACGGTTATTAAGTCTGCATCGATAGTCACCATGCCATCTGCTATTAGTGGCTCAAGAGCTTGCAGTGAGCTGGCAAAGTAATCTTTAAAGTCGAGTTGATAGGTATTAGCAATACTTTGCATATTCAGTTCAAAGTGGCAAATAAGCTGTTTGATCACATCAGCGCGAATAACGTCATCATTATCAAGTTTCATACCTTTGCTGACTGCACTGCCAAGCTGATTATCAATCGCGTGATAGTAATGCTTTAACTCTTTTTGATTTTGCAAAATAGCAGTGCCAATTTGTGAAATTGATGACACCCCTAAACCCAGCAAATCACAGTCTCCATGAGTGGTGTAGCCTTGAAAATTACGATGTAATTGCTGACTATTTTGTGCAATAGCTAACTCATTACTGGTTTTTGCAAAGTGATCCATACCAATAAACTGATAACCTGCGTTACTCATTTGTTCTAAGGTATTCTTAAACATGGTGAGCTTATCGTGAGCGCTAGGTAAATCTGCATCCTTAATTTTTCGCTGAGCGGCAAAGCGATCCGGTAAGTGCGCGTAATTAAATACCGATACACGATCAGGACTAAGGGCAATTAATTGCTCAATAGTCTCTTTAAAGCTCTCAGGGGTTTGCAGTGGTAAGCCATAAATCATATCTGCATTAATTGATTTGAAGCCGAGTTCACGGGCTTCACCAATCAAACTTTTTACTGCATCAGCACTTTGTGGACGGTTAACGGCAAGCTGTACATCATCATTAAAGTCTTGAATGCCAAATGATACACGGTTAAAGCCAAGGCTACGCAAGTGGCTGAGCATGTCAGTTGCCAGTGAGCGAGGGTCTATTTCAATGCCACGCTCTGCATCGGGAGCAAACTTAAAGTGCAGCTCAAGTAGCGCTATTAAACGGCTCATTTGGCTGGTTGTTAAAAAAGTGGGCGTGCCACCGCCTAAATGCAGTTGCTGTACTTGATAGCTATCAAATAGCTGCGCTTGAGCGATGATTTCTTTTTCAAGATAATCTAGGTATAAGTCAGCTTTTGATTGATGGCGGGTTATTACTTTGTTACAGCCACAGTAATAGCAAAGCTGACTGCAAAACGGAATGTGGATATATAAAGATAAGCTGCGACTGTTTGATGAGTTAATTGCACTGATCAAGTCTTGTTGTTGATAGCCATCATTAAACGACAATGCTGTGGGGTAGGAGGTGTATCTTGGTCCAGACACATTGTACTTATTTATTAAGCTTTGATCCCATTTGGGTAAATTAATCATCACGCGCACCTTTTATATCATTTTCGTTAGTATAAAAAGGATGCGTCGAGGGAATATTGATCTACAACAAAAAAGAGTGCCGGAGCACTCTTTTGCTTATCAATATTGGCTTACTTAAGCTTAAACTGATTAACGGTTTTATTTAGTAAGCTGGCAAGCTCGTTAAGGTCTCTGGCTTCATCAGCAAGCTCAAGGGCATGATCTGCAGTGCTGTTCACTAAGTGATTAATTGCCGCTAAACTATTATTTATATCTTCGGCAACCACCGTTTGTTGCTCGGTTGAGGTGGCAATATGATGACTTTGATCTTGTACTTTAGTCACTGAGTCAGCAATGTTTTGCAATGCATCTAGTACTTCTTGAGTTTGTGTAACCGAGCTTTGCGCGCGCTCTTGTCCTTGTTGCATCATAGTTGAAGCTTGCTGTGCAATTTGCTGTAAGCGTGAGATCATGTTGCGAATATCATCAGTTGACTCTTGTGTGCGACTGGCCAACGAGCGAACTTCATCGGCTACGACCGCAAAGCCACGGCCTTGCTCACCAGCACGGGCGGCTTCAATTGCAGCGTTCAGCGCCAGCAAATTGGTTTGCTCTGCAATGGAATTGATCACATCAACTACGGCGCCGATGTTACCACTTTCTTGCTCTAGGCCTGCGACCACTTTAGCAGCTTCGCCAATATGGTCAGCTAAGGCGGTCATCACGCTTTGTGCATTTTGCGAGCGAGTGGCGCCATCTGCGGTGATCTGTTGGACTTCCTCAGCTGCATTGTTGGTGTGTTGTGCATTACGCGAGATCTCCATAACCGTGGTCGCCATTTCGGTTACTGCAGCGCTAACACTATCAACCTGCTGTTTTTCTTGTTGAATTTCGTCATTAGTTTGTTGCGAAACCGATTTTAATTGTGCCGCCGCATCGGTAAGTTGTTCAGCCTGTGCTGCGGTATTAAGCATCATAACGTGCAACTTATCAATAAAGGTATTCATATGATGAGCTAACTGGCCAACTTCATCTTTGCTATCAATAGTAATTTTTTGGGTTAAATCGCCATCCCCAGAAGCAATATCGCGCATGATATGGGTCAAGGTGATGATCGGCTGTGAGATCATTTTTGTAGCCCACAAAATCATTGCCATGATGATTAATAAAATAATAATGACCGAGCTGGTGGTGGTCATGACCGCGTCATTTACTGGCTCATCAATCATAGTGCGTGGCACTAAAATACCCACGTACCAGTTTAGATAAGGATGCTCTAATTGTAAGCGGTTATAAACCACAAAGTACTCTTGTCCTTGTAAGGTTACCTTGGCATCACCAGCGACGTTATTTTTCATTTGCTGGTTGAGCGAACTGAAGCCTTGCGTGTCGCTAAATTGTTTTTCAAGTACTTCTAACCCCTCTTTACCGTTAGGACCTTCATCGGTGATTGAAAGTTTATGGTTGGTACGTTTTGATAAATGCACCACTTTTTGGCCGCCATCGAGTAAAAAGCCAAAACCTTGACCGTTAAAACGAATATCTTCGACCATTTTATTGATTTTATTCAGTTGTAAATCGACGCCACCAAAACCAATTAGTTCGCGTTGCTTATTATAAACAGGCTGTTGCACAACCGCAGAGGCATTACCTGTGGTTAAATCAACTGAAATGGGCCCGACATATAAACGGTTAATTTTTAATGCATCTTGCCACCAACCACGTTTATAAGCGTAATACGGCTGGCCATTATAGTGGGTAGTACGTTCATGCTCTTTAAAATATTCACCGGTTTTGGCGGAGGCAAAAAATGCCGAGAGAATATTTTCATCATTGCCACTAATGCGTATAAAGTCTTGATTTACTTCTTCGTAGCCTGGCGCGCCTTGGAGTGTTTGGTCGCGTTTATCCCATGCGTCAAACCAGTTAACGAGATGAGGATTATTCACAAAAGTTTCTACAACTTTGCCATATTGAGCAAAATAGCTCTGCATTGACAGCTGTTCGCTTTGTAAGTAGCTGTATGCTTCACGTTCAATACTTTGACGAGACAAGGCGGCGATATGGTTCACAAAGTAAGCCGAGGCAATAAGTAACAGCACACTGATAGTGCCACCAATTAATAACAGGATTTTTTTTCGTAATGATAGATTTTGTAACATAAGTGCACACATTCTTATTATTTAGTAGAGTAAGCACTCTTATCTAATCATATCTTTATCTTAATCGCTATTGTGTGCGATGAGAGAAGTGAACAAATTTCTATTTAATTGTAAGGGTGATGTTACGTGGCGGGTAAAAATAAAGACCAATTAATAGTATTGGGCGCAGGTTGGTTGGGTCAGCCATTGTGCTTACAACAGCTCGCAAAAGGTTGGGATGTTCAAGGCACCCATCGCAGCGCAGAGCATCAATATGCTTTTCAGCGCCAGTTAGTATTTGCAGATCAGCAATTAGCTCATCAACTAGATTTACATAATGCGTGGTGGGTGTGTGCTATACCACCACGTAGTCGCCACGCTGATAGCCATTATTTAGCCACGTTAAAATTAGCCATTGAACTGGCAGGCACCATGAATGCAAAAGGCTTTTTGTTGTGTTCATCAACGGCTGTGTATGCTCAAGATAATCTAACCTATACAGAGCAAAGTGAGATTAAAGTAAGCACTGCACGCCAACAGCCATTAATTGATGCTGAGCAACTGGTATTAAATGCGGGTGGAAAAGTACTTAGACTCGGTGGTTTAATTGGGCCAGAGCGAGAGCCTGGGCGTTTTGTGGCAGGCAAAGAACTACAAAGTTCGAGCAACCAAACCGTTAATATGGTGCAGCAACAAGATGTTATTAATGCGATTGTTACTGTGTTGGAGAATTGGCAAGTTGCAGCGTCAATTTACAATGTAGTCAACCCAGCTCATCCAACCAAAGCAGATTACTATCAGCAAAAATGCCAGCAATACGGAACAACCCCCCCTACATTTACGAGTGACGAAAGCGCCGAACGCATCATTGATGGTTCGGCTATTGAATCACTTGGTTTTAACTATCAGTTTGCTATTTAAAACGACGGTAATACGCCTTTAGGTAATAAATTACACAACTCACCTTGCTGTAATAATAAATTAGCTGCTTCGATATCTGGGCCAAAATAACGGTCTTTATCGTAGTAGCTCACTTTTGTACGCAGTGTTGCTTTAGCTTGTTCAACTTTGGCTGATGCCTGCAATGGCTTTCTAAATTCTAACCCTTGTGCAGATGCCAACCATTCAATTGCCAGTACGCCTTGCGTGTTATCAGCCATTTCTTGCAGACGACGTGCTGCAAAAGTTGCCATAGAAACATGGTCTTCTTGGTTCGCTGAAGTTGGTAAGCTATCCACAGAAGCAGGGTGCGCCAATGATTTATTTTCAGACGCTAATGCTGCTGCGGTTACTTGTGCAATCATAAAGCCTGAATTAACGCCGCCGTTTTCAACTAAGAAAGGTGGCAACTTTGATAAGTTTGAATCAATCAGTAACGCAATACGACGCTCAGCTAGTGCACCAATTTCGGCAATCGCTAATGCTAAATTGTCGGCTGCCATAGCCACAGGCTCGGCGTGGAAGTTACCTCCCGAAATAATATCGCCTACATCAGCAAATACTAATGGGTTGTCGGTTACACCATTAGATTCACACAACAACACTTCGGCGGCTTGGCGAATTTGTGTTAAGCATGCACCAAGTACTTGTGGCTGACAGCGTAGGCAATACGGGTCTTGTACTTTTTCACAATCCACATGAGCTTCGCTGATCTGTGAATGTTCACCGAGCATATCGCGAAACATTGCCGCGGTATCGATTTGACCAAGTTGGCCACGAATTTCATGAATACGTGCATCAAATGGCGAACGACTCCCCATTGCAGCTTCAATACTAATTGAGCCAATCGCGCAGCTTTGTGCATATAAATCTTCAGCCCGAAATAGACCTTGAAGCGCAAATGCGGTAGAGGCTTGAGTGCCATTTAACAAAGCCAAGCCTTCTTTAGCGGCCAGTGTTAATGGCTCAAGACCGGCTATTTTAAGACCTTCATTGGCGCTAATGAGTTTACCTTGATAGCGCATTTCGCCTTCGCCGAGCAGTGGTAAACACATATGTGAAAGTGGCGCTAAATCGCCAGATGCACCTACCGAGCCTTTTTTTGGCACGCATGGATAGACTTGTGCAGCAAGTAACTGCATAAAGAATTCGATCACTTTTAGGCGAATGCCAGAAAAGCCACGTGATAATGAATTAATTTTCAATACCATCATCAATCGTACTGTGCTGTCATCCATATAAGCACCGATGCCCGCAGCATGGGAAAGTACAATGGATCGCTGGAGTAACTCTAATTCATGTTCAGCAATTTTAGTATTAGCGAGTAAGCCAAAACCGGTATTAATGCCATATACCGTTCTGTGTTGATCAATCACGTCTTGCACGGTTTGTGCACTGGCTGCTATTTTTATCTCGCTATCTTTGGCGAGCGTTAACGTCACTGGTGATAAATTAATTTGGCGCAGTGTTGCTAAATCGAGCTTTCCAGGTGTTAGGGTGAGTTTAAACATGATTATTCCTTATTTAACATTGGCAGGTCGAGGCCTTGCTCGGTCGCACAATTAATTGCAATATCGTAACCTGCATCCGCGTGGCGCATAACGCCCGTTGCAGGATCATTCCATAATACGCGGCCAACCCGCGCAGCTGCTTCGTCGGTGCCATCAGCAACAATGACTACGCCAGAATGTTGGCTAAAGCCCATACCTACACCACCACCATGATGAAGTGACACCCATGTTGCACCTCCTGCGGTATTCAGTAATGCATTAAGTAATGGCCAATCTGATACTGCATCTGAGCCGTCTTTCATTGCTTCGGTTTCACGGTTTGGACTCGCAACTGAGCCTGAGTCTAAATGGTCACGGCCGATCACAATCGGTGCTTTAAGCTCACCATTTTTGACCATCTCATTAAACGCCAGCGCTAAACGAGCGCGGTCTTTTAAGCCAACCCAGCAAATACGAGCAGGTAAGCCCTGGAATTGAATACGTTCACGAGCCATATCAAGCCAGTTATGTAAGTGTTTGTCGTCAGGAATAAGCTCTTTCACTTTTGCGTCGGTTTTATAAATATCTTCAGGATCGCCTGATAATGCCACCCAACGGAATGGACCAATTCCTTCGCAAAATAATGGACGAATATAAGCTGGCACAAAACCTGGGAAATCAAAGGCATTTGTTACGCCTTCGTCAAATGCCATTTGACGAATGTTATTGCCGTAGTCAGTTGTTGCAGCACCAGCTTGTTGTAGTGCTAACATTGCGTTGACTTGCACAGCCATAGATTGCTTAGCTGCTTTGACAACCGCTTGTGGATCTTGTTCACGCATTTTAGCCGCGTGTTGCATGCTCCAACCTTGCGGTAAATAGCCATTCAACGGGTCGTGAGCAGAGGTTTGATCGGTCACTACATCGGGAGTAATAGCTCGGTTAACAAGCTCACTAAATACATCAGCGGCATTACCAAGTAAGCCGACTGACAGCGCTTCGCCTTTGCCACACGCCTCGTTGATAAGCTCCAGTGCATGATCTAAATCGGTTGCTTTAACATCCACATAGCGGGTTTTGATCCGAAAATCGATACGCGTTTCATCGCATTCAACTACGAGTGCGCTAAATCCCGCCATGGTTGCCGCAAGTGGCTGCGCGCCGCCCATACCGCCTAAGCCACCGGTTAGCACCCACTTTCCAGCAGCGTCACCATTAAAATGTTGTTTTGCCATTGCTACAAAGGTTTCGTAGGTACCTTGTACTATGCCTTGTGATCCAATGTAGATCCATGATCCCGCAGTCATTTGCCCATACATCATCAAACCAAGTTTATCGAGCTCGTTAAAATGCTCCCAATTAGCCCAGTGAGGTACTAAGTTTGAGTTGGCAATTAATACTCGCGGTGCATTACTGTGAGTTTTAAATACCCCAACAGGTTTGCCTGATTGTACGAGTAGCGTTTCGTCGTCTTCGAGTCTGTCGAGAGTTTCGATGATTTTATCAAAGCAAGGCCAATCACGCGCTGCACGACCAATCCCACCGTACACAACTAAAGCATGTGGATGTTCGGCTACTTCAGGATCTAAATTATTCATTAACATGCGCTTAGCTGCTTCGGTGAGCCAGCTCTTAGCGCTGATTTTATCGCCGTGTGGGGCGCGAATAACGCGAGATTCATCAAGTCTGTTGTTCATAGATTACTCCTGTTGTATATACAAGCTTATTGGTTTCAAAAAATACGCTGTGAAGCGCATCATTTTGATTTTTATATTCTTTCTAATGTTATTTTTTACATATTACTTTTTAAAAGTTAAATGTCCGCCTAAGCGATACTTACTACCCGGTGATACTAAACGGGCAAAGCTAACAATCCCAGATGATGACCAAGTACGCCTAATCACCTGTAAGCATGGCTCTTCATGGTATAAATTAAGCCATTGGCACATTTCGCTGTTAGGCATTATTGCTTCTACCGTATGGCGCGCTTCAGTTAATGGTGCGACGCTCGATAAATATTCGTGCGGAGTTAACGCAGTAAAATCTTGTTGAAGGTAGCTTGTTGCTAGGGCCGGGTTAACAAAGCGCTCCTCAACTTGCAGTGGCTGTTCGTTTTCGTTATGCACTAATACACTGCGATACACCACGCTATCTACTTCAACACCCAGTGCAATCGCAATTGGCGCAATGGCGCTGATAGATTCAAGCACTAATACTGTACAGCTGTAATTGCCGTTACGGGCTTTGACTTCATCTGCTATATTTTTAATTTCAAGCAATGATGATTGTGATTTAAAACTGGCAACAAACGTGCCTAAACCTTGGCTACGAGTAAGAATACCTGCTTCGGTTAATTCGCTTAACGCTCGGCGCGCAGTCATTCGACTAACACTAAATTGTTCGGCCAATTCATTTTCAGAAGCCACACGTTGGTTTTCAAGCCATGCGCCGCTGCGGATATTATCAACAATAAATTGCTTTATTTGTGCGAACTTAGGTGTCGTCATTAAATTATTATGGTCTTTTAAATTTACTATTAACTATAAGATGGCATATTTACCTTGTATATACAAGATGACTTGTTAGACTGAGAGAAAATAATTTTCGGAGTTAATATGACAACAATCACTGCAAATGATCCGGCTAATGACTGGGATTTATTGATCACCGATGCCAATATCGCAACTATGGATTGCAGTATTGCAGCACCTTATGGCGCCATCGAAAATGCAGCGCTGGCAATCCGTAAAGGTGTCATTGTGTGGTTGGGTAAACAGGCCGATTTACCTAAATTCGACGTATTAGCAACGCCGATGCTTTCAGCAAAAGGGCAGTGGCTAACACCTGGTTTAATTGATTGTCATACCCACTTAGTGTTTGCCGGCTCAAGAGCTGAAGAGTTTGAACAGCGTTTACAAGGTGTTAGTTACGAGCAAATAGCAGCGCAAGGTGGGGGGATCGCTAGTACGGTAGCAGCCACACGAGCTGCGGATCATGAGGCTTTATTTGTGCTCGCGAAGGATCGTCTCAATGCCCTCTATGCCGAGGGAGTGAGTACCGTTGAGATCAAATCTGGTTACGGACTTGATTGCGAAAATGAAGTTAAAATCCTCGAAGTGGCACGTTTGTTAGGTGAAAATCACCCGATTGATGTAAAAACGACATTTTTGGGGGCGCATGCCCTACCTTTGGAATATAAAGGTCGCAGTGATGAGTATATCGATCTGGTTTGTAATGAGATGCTTGAGCAAGTGGTCACTGCAAATTTAGCCGATGCTGTCGATGTGTTTTGCGAAAATGTTGGTTTTAGTAATGAGCAAACTCGACGAGTTTTTAATGCCGCAAAAAAACATAATTTGCCAGTGAAATGTCATGCTGAACAGCTTTCAAATCAGCAAGGAGCACAATTAGTCGCTGAATTTAATGGGTTATCTGCTGATCATATTGAACATTTAGATGAAGCTGGAGTAAAGGCCATGGCTGCAGCAGGCGCTGTGGCGGTATTATTACCCGGGGCATTTTATTTTTTACGCGAAACCAAACAGCCGCCAATTGAGCTATTAAAACAGTATCAAGTACCAATAGCGATTTCGACAGACTTTAATCCAGGTACATCACCCTTGTGTTCTTTGCAATTAATGATGAATATGGGGTGTACTTTATTTCGCTTAACTCCTGAAGAAACTCTCGCCGGAGTTACGCGTAATGCCGCCAAAGCATTGGGTTTAACTGATCGCGGAGTGTTAAAAGTCGGCATGCGTGCCGATATAGCTCATTGGCAAATATCCCACCCAGCACAATTAAGTTATCAATTTGGCGTGAATAAACTGTTAAATCTGTGGATTTTGGGTAGACTAAATTAGTCTGTTGTAATGTTGTGCTCAAAAAATGATTTTAATCGCGCTATTAACAAATACGGGACTTGAATATTCTGCAGGGAGCGCTTTTTTAAACAATATATTGACGCCTACTTTTTTAGCCGGCGCTATTTTTATGGCGATGATCTGTGCCTTGTGCGTGGTTAAAAAGCCATTACTGCGCTTTAGCTATCTCAGCAATGGGGTACTTGGGCTGGCAGTATTAAGCGGCGGCTTTAACTTTTTGGAGTTACTATTTGCACTGAGTATTGGTTTGCATTTATGGCTGGCATTTTCGCAAAATAAATGGACTATGCTCACTTTGAGCTGTTGCTCAGCACTTGTATTTACGGTGTGCTTAGCGGCTCATTTACTACTTGAGTTACCTCTTTATTTAATTGTACTGGCGAGCATTGTACTGGCTATGTCTGGCTATTTTGATGATGAAGAGCTTGTTGCTGAGGCTGATGACGCAGCGCATATAAATCACTTTATGGAGCCTGCGCCGTTATTAAATCTTCCCGATATTAAGCAGTTACGACAAGGTTATTTCGACTGGCGTAAAAACAATCAACAACGAGCTGCGTTGGTGGTTATCCGGTTGGAGGGGTTTGCTCAGGTTAATCAGCATATTGGCCGAGACTTTGGGGATTTACTATTAGCGCAGTCTGCAAACCGTATTAAGCAACTACTGCTTATTGAAGAAGTGATTAATTTAGCTGGGGAACAAAAATTAGCTCACCTTGGTGGCCTTAATTTTGCATTTATATGTAATTTAGCGCAGCAAAAACATTTACATGAGCAATTAATCAATCAAATACTAGGGGCCACCTTGAAGCCGTTTAATGTGGCTAATTGCACTATTAAAGTCAATGCACGGGCCAGTTTCGTTGATTGCGATGAACAAGAAAATAGCTTTGATAATTTAATTTCGTTTGCTTACCTCGCTTTAGATAGCCACCCAAAACAACAAGTGGTGGTGTACCATCAACAAATGAGAATAGAGCAATTAGAACAGCAAGCGCGTTTGCAAGAATTAGCAAATATCGATTTTTCTAGCGAACTTGAATTGTACTTCCAACCCATCATTTGCAATCACGATGAAAAAATTGAATTTTTAGAGTTGTTACTACGTTGGCAACATCCCAGACAAGGGATTTTATCGGCTAATCGATTTATTGATGATATACGTGTTGCAGGGCTTGCTTATCCATTAGCCACATTTGTTATTGAACGCGCCGCAGAGCTTGCAATGGCATTGCGCATGGAAGGCATAACGATGCCTTTGAGTATCAATTTATTTGGCTCTGAAATGCTAAATGAAGAATTTATCGAATTCCTTGATCACATTTTTATCGAACATCAACTACAAGCTGGCGATTTAATTGTCGAGTGTCCACTTAATCTGTTTATGAGTTTAGATAAGCAAGGTAAAGCAATGGTCGCACGCATAAATAGCATTGGTATTAAAGTCTGCGTGGATGGCCTTGGTGATAGCCCTATTTGGCTTGCTAAGTTACCAAATTTAGCCGTTGCATATGTAAAAATAGCGCCTTCATTAACAGCTGATTTCAGTCATCAAAGCCATGTTCGTAGTTTGATCAGCGGTATGGTTGATATGCATAACCAACAAAATGCGAAGGTAATTTGCGAAGGGGTAGAAACACTGGAGCAGCTTAATTTTGTAAAAAGTTTAAACGCCTATGCCGCGCAGGGTTATTACTATAGTCATCCACTGAGCAGTGTTGGCATGATCTCTTGGTTAAAACAATGGCAAATAGAGCATCCGTAATCGTTTTTTAGTTTGCTTTGGCTTGTAAATAAGCATTCACGAGAGCTGTGATTATTTGCCCTGCATCGCTCATTCCAGCCTGTATACCACTAGGATGTTGGTTGGGGGCTGCTTCACATAAATGCAAGTATTGGCTGTTTACTTGACTGGCAGCTAAATGCACAAAGTGTTCGGCATCGCTAACACTAAAACCACAATTGGTATACGCACTGACGGGCATTAATGAAATGCTATCAAGATCCACTTCAACCCCAAGTGGTGCATCAATTAGATTATATAGTGCCTGCTGGCATGCTTCAGTTAAGGTTTTTTCGCGCCTCACTTGCAGCGCTTGGTAGCTATCATAACTAAATTGGGCAGCAGCTAAAGCATCAATAATTGCTTGATTGTTTTTCAGCTCGTGCATGCCAATAACATGATAATTATTTAAGTGTTGCTCGTTATATGCATAGCGAAAACCATTACCACTATGGCGGCCTTCACAGTCACGGAAATCGGCATGAGGGTCAAAGTTGATCGCGTTTATTGGGCGCTGTTTATGCTTGCTTAATGCGCGAATAATACCAAGGCAGTTATTATGGCCACCGCCAATAACGATTGGCTCTAACCCTGCAGCAAAAATTAAGCTCAGCACTTGCTCAACACGTTGATCAAGCTGGGCGCATAACTGGCGTAATTGTGTTAGTTGCTGAGGATTTTGGTTTGATAAATCGCGCGCCGCAAGAGTCAAATCGCTGATCGCTACTTCGCCTAATAACAAAACTTTTTCGTTCGCTAAAAATTGGTTATCAGGTTGATTTAAAAAGCGTTTAAGAAATGCTTGCCAGCCATCTTCGGCACCACCATTGCCTAAGTTGGCGCGTGGCCCGATATCTTCGCAAATACCTAGTAATACATACTTAATACCAAATTGCGCGGCATCGCGCATGGCTTGTAAAGGATCAACACCAGTGTCAAGTAGGGCTATTGACTGCCATGCTTTTCTTTCATTAGCGCGACTGCTACACCAAGCTTTTACAGTCGCTTCATCATAGATATGTAGGTGGTTTGACACTCGTTATTCTTCTACGATTTCCAGTTCAAGTTCTTCACCAGATAATACAATACCGGTGCTATCTGCATAGATAAAGTCGTCATCAAAAAATGATACACCAGCGAAGTTAACGCCAATGCCGTCTTCACCAGCACCGGTGCTGTCTGCTGCAACAGGGATTGAAGCAATTGCTTGAATACCTAAATCAAGCTCTTCAAGTTCATCAACATGACGTACTGCACCGTATACCACAATGCCTTGCCAGTTATTTTCTACAGCTAGTTCAGCAAGCTCGATATCGATTAATGCGCGACGAGTTGAACCACCCCCATCAATTAATAATACACATTCTTCGCCGTCTTGAGAGAGTATGTCGCGGATCAGTTCATTATTTTCAAAACATTTGACGGTTTTAATACGGCCACTAAAATTGTGGCGACCACCAAAGTTAATAAACATAGGTTCGAGCACATCGACCACATCGGCAAAGTGATCGCATAAATCTGAAGTGCTGTAATCCATTTTTCTATCCTTTCTAAAGATACGTGAGCTGATGTTCAGTATACCTTTCTTAAATGCAATAACAACGACTTAATAACAGTAAATTGCGCTCTTTTTAAACAATTATTGCGCTAAAACAGGAAAAGCAATATTAGTGTCTTAAAAGCGTCACTCAATTGTTATTTTCACCGCCTAAGCTGAAATTGTGTACAGAGTTTGCACAATTAAAGGAGCAAGTAATGAGTGAGAACAACATGCTAAAAAAAGTTGTCCAACTGGACCAAAGTTTGTTTTTGATGCTATTTAATGGCAATGCCCCAAAATGGTTAAAAAATTCAGCTTTAGGTTTCTCAAAAACAGGCAATGGAGGGCTTTATGTATTAATCGCTGTTGGTTTTGGCTGGCTTAGCAGTGAAGCTGAATTACGGCTTATGGCGATGACTCTATTGCTGGGCTTTTTAATTGAGCGACCCATTTATTACGTGGCTAAAAATAGTTTTGCCAGAATTCGGCCATGTGATTGTTTAGTAAAAGGCGCTTACATTACGCCCAGCGATAAATTTAGTTTACCGTCAGGGCACAGTGCTGGCGCATTTTTAGTTGCCGTTATCTTAGCGCAGTATTTCCCGCAATTCGCAGAGTTATGTTTTTTGTGGGCAACGGGGGTCGCAGCATCGCGGGTGTTACTTGGGGTACATTTTCCTGTTGATGTAGTGCTTGGTGCATTGATGGGGGGAAGCTGTGGTTTATTGGCAATCTTGATAGTGGCTACCTTATGAAAATACTTTATGGCATTCAAGGGACCGGTAATGGTCATATAACCCGAGCAAGGGTGATGGCGAATGCGTTTAAGCAAATGGGGATTGCTGTAGATTATGTGTTTTCAGGGCGAGCCCAGCAGAATTACTTTGATATGGACGAGTTTACTAATTATCGCAGCTTTCGGGGGTTATCTTTTACTACTCAAAATGGTCAAGTCAATAGTTACCAAACAGTGAAAAATAGCCGTATATGTAGATTACTAAAAGACATAAAGCAGTTAGATGTATCGGGTTATGATTTTGTGTTTAATGACTTTGAACCGATCACTGCATGGGCAGCAAAACGCCAAGCAGTGCCAGTAATAGGCATGAGTCATCAAGCTGCATTTTTATCACCCAAAGTACCAATGTTTGGCCATAGTTTACTGCGCCGCTCATTAATAAAATATTATGCTCCTGCTGATACCTATTTAGGCGTGCATTGGCAGCCATTCGCACAAAATATCATCCCTCCTTTTATTGCTCATCATCGACATGATAATCCGGTCAATGTTGACAATAAAGTATTGGTATATTTACCTTTTGAAGAACTGCGAAGTGTGATTGATTACTTACAAGATTTTCCTGAAAAAGAATTTTATTGTTACCACCCGCAAGCTCAGGATAGTTCATCCGCTAATATTCATCTACGAGCCCCTTCACGTGGTGGCTTTTTAAATGATTTAGCCAATGCCAGTGGCGTGATCGCAAATGCGGGTTTTGAGCTCTCTAGCGAAGCACTAAAATTAGGTAAAAAACTGTTATTGAAACCATTGTCAGGGCAGTTTGAACAAGACGCCAATGCACAAACATTATTAGCAATGAAAGCCGCGCACGTAATGAATTACTTAAACCCCAATGCGTTGGATGACTGGCTCAATAGTACATCACAAAAACAGATTAATTTTCCAAGTGATCCACAGCCATTAGTTGAGTGGTTAGCAGCTAAACAGTGGCATAACACACAGGAATTACATCAAAATTTGTGGGCTTCGGTAGGTTAAATTCAAAATCAACGGATTTTTTAAAGCACTGTAGTAAAAAACAATAATAATGTAAGCCAATTGTTAGTTATTTAACTATACTATCTTGCAGTGATTTATTTTATAGGCTGTTGTTAATGAGTTTACTCCAAAATTTGACTATTAAACGTCGTTTACAAGTCAATGCATTAGTTGTTGGTCTCGCTATGGTCGTTATGTTGTGCGTCATTATCTATGAGGCACGCATTATGCTGAAACTAAATGAAACGATTCAGTATGCTGAAGAGCTTGATATACACGAACTGTCAATGCGTAAGTACGAAAAAGACTTTTTGTTTTATAAGCAAGAAGGCAGCTTAGAGTTATTCGATCAAGAATATGAGCAGCTACAGGTTAAAATAAAAATGTTGGCTCAGTTATCAGCCGAGCTTGATATTGCCACTGCGCAAGTCGAGCAATTTGTAGCACTTGCTAAGCAGTATAATGACGACTTTCAAAAAGTTGTAAAATTACAAAAGAAAATTGGTTTGCACCCTAAAGATGCGCTTTATGGCGAACTACGAGATGCTGTACATCAAATGGAAACGCTGTTAAATAAGCAAGATAACTATCATTTACTCACTTTGATGTTGCAGCTTAGACGCTCTGAAAAAGATTTTATGCTGCGTTTTGACCTAAAATATTTAACTCGTTTTGAAGACGGCGTATCGCAGCTAGAACGTCAAATTCGCAACGAAAACTTGGCTTCAAGTGACCAGTCTGAGCTGTTACGTTTACTTGCAATTTATAAAAGTAAGTTTAAGTCGTTAGTTGATGCGCAAGTTGCATTAGGTCTGGATTTAGGTTCAGGTGCACTTGGTAAAATGAGAGACAGCGTTAAACAAAGTGATGATTTAGTCACTTTAATTACGACTGCAACGAAACAACAAGTTGAGTCTACTGCTGCACAAGCACAAATGATTGCTATCGCAATTTTTATTGTTGCCAGCTTACTGGTGATGATTTTGGTGTACTTTACAAGTCGCTCGATTATCGTGCCGATTGAACGGGTGTATCACACCATCAATGAAATTCGTCGCAACAATGATTTACGACTTGTTATAGAACACAGTGGTAAAGACGAAGTTACTACCATGACGATCGATTTTAATAGTCTCATAAATGATTTTAAAGAACTGATCTACGAAGTGAATACAGCTTTAACAACTTTAAATATCGCTACCGATCATTTATCGGAGACTACTGCTGCAACCAGCTCGGGCATGCAAGAGCAGTTGCATGAAGCTGATATGGTTGCAACCGCCGCAACTGAAATGCAAGCTACCATTCAAGACATTTCTCATAATACCGAGGCTGCAGCCAAAAAAGCAGAATCAACCAATCAAAGTGCTCAACAGGGACGCAAGGAAGTTGAAGCAACGGTTAAGCAGATCAATCAATTATCTGATTCACTGGGTAATGCCACTACCGTAGTATCACAGCTTGAAAAAGACGGTGAAACCATTGGCTCAGTATTGGATGTTATTCGTGGTATTGCTGAACAAACTAATTTACTAGCACTCAATGCCGCAATCGAAGCTGCGCGCGCCGGAGAGCAAGGCCGTGGCTTTGCTGTTGTTGCTGATGAAGTGCGTTCACTTGCACAGCGTACTCAAGAGTCAACCAAAGAGATTGAGAGCATTATCTCGATTTTACAAGGGCGTACTCAAGAAGTCGTAAGCATAATGCAACGATGCCGAACACAAGGCGGCGAAAGCGCAGCACAAGCAACAAAAGCGGGTGAACTACTGAACTCTATTACCGAAGATGTGCAAACTATTATGGAAATGAGCACGCATATTGCCACCGCAATTGACGAGCAAAGCCAAGTTGCTTCTGAGGTGAATAAAAACGTCGTGCGTATTCGTGATATCGCCGAAGATGCCTCAGCTCATTCATCAAAAAATGCACAAACTAGCGAAGAGGTATCAGAGCAAGCAAGAGTGCTTTACGCCGCGATAGATAAGTTTAAGGTTTAAAAACAGAAGCTAGGTTCTAGGATTTAGGTTCTAGGAATTAGCTGAGCTTTAAGCGCTAAGCCATAAGTTTTAAGCAGCCCTGAGTTGTTTGAAAGTTATGGCTTTTTTGTTTGGATAATTAAATAAGCGCCGCGCCTCTGAGCCTCTTTGTAAATATTTCAATTAAAGATCTTTTGCACAAAGAGAAGGGAGTGAAAAGCTTCGGGTTTTGAGCAACGAGCTGCGGGTATACGCATAGCTCCATTGTAGGTCGTCATTTATGGCGAAAATCAATTAACTATTGGAATTGACTGCTAAAGCACGACCTACGCCAACCTCAGCCTTTAGGCCCTACCTCTAAAACGCAGCGTCTCTTGACCTCTTTGTGAATAATTCACTAAATTTTTTTGCACACAGAGAAGGGAATGAGCAGTAAATGAAGGAAACTTAGCGCTTAGTATTGGCATGCTTAAATAACTGATAATCTAACATGAATATTACTAAGCGATTGAATCAAAATAGCAACTCCGCTATGGTTAAACCATCAATAACAATAAATTAAAAACGAGTTATTCTACAGGCTCGTTAGGATTACGAGAGTATCAATGAAACTTTTAAGCTGGATTTTACTGATATTATTTATATTATCTTATGGTGGTTCTGCATTATTTTGTTCAGGTTTTGTTGATATTATTGAGCCAAATTTTGGTGAATGCTTTAACAGTGGTGTTTCATATTTTGATTATTTTCCAAAAGGTCAGTCTCCTCTTGAAATGTTAGGTGTAAAACTAATTGCGGCATGCTTAGTAATATCATTTGTTATTGGTTTTATTTATCATAAGTTTAAAGTCAGAAAGCAACCCTAACATATATGAGCCTTAACTCAGTCAATAGGCAATAGTATTACCTTTGACGGTTTAAATTCGGTAACGGCCAAACTTAAAATCAATAAACAAATTTGTTTACATCGTCTGTCGATGCAGCTGCAAGTAGCTTACGGTAATCATACTATTTTAGGACTTATTAAAAACCTAGTTACCTAGCACCTTCTCGTTACGCTTCGCTACACTCAACCAGAATGACATAGTTAACTTTAACGCCGAGCTGCGCTAACTTTCACCTTGAACCTTTTAACTCGCAAACTCGCTAAGGTACAAACTTGATCGGTACACTGTCTTTATTGGCTTGATGTTCTGCGAGGCGTTGTTGGTAGGTTTGCCATAAATCGTCATGTTGGGCTTGTAGATGGCTGAAATATGCCCAGCTAAATAAACCGCTGTTGTGGCCATCGTCAAAGTCTAAACGCAGTGCGTAGTGGCCGACTGGCTCGATGCTTTTGATGCTAACCTGCGATTTACCGAGTACCAATTTCATTTGTTCGTTACCATGGCCTTGTACTTCGGCAGACGGTGAATGAACACGTAAAAACTCACTACTAAAAGTACAGTGGGTGTCATCGTCAAAATAGACATCAAGGGTTTTGCTAACGGTATGATGATGTACCTTGATCACTTGCTTCATTGTTATGCCTGTGTATTGAGCCTAGAACCAAGAACTTAGAGCCTGGGCCCTAAGTTCTAGTTTTAAAATTAAAGAATAAAGCGACTTAGGTCTTCATCTTCCACCAGTGCACCTAAATGCTTCTCAACATAGGCGGCATCAATGACTAAACTGGTGCCAGCTTGCTCTGATGCATCATAGGAAATTTCTTCCATCAGTTTTTCCATTACCGTATGTAGGCGACGTGCACCAATGTTTTCGGTTTTTTCATTAACTTGCCATGCCGCTTTGGCAATGCGCTCGATGGCGTCATCGCTAAACTCTACACTTACTTGCTCTGTTTTAAGTAGTGCATGTTGTTGCTCGGTCAGTGAGGCATGTGGTTCGGTTAAAATACGTTTAAAGTCGTCAGCGGTTAATGCTTCAAGCTCTACACGAATAGGTAAGCGACCTTGTAGCTCTGGGATCATGTCAGATGGTTTTGCCATTTGGAATGCGCCAGAGGCAATAAACAACATATGGTCAGTTTTCACCATGCCATGCTTAGTGCTCACGGTTGAGCCCTCAATCAGTGGCAGTAAGTCACGCTGTACGCCTTCACGGCTTACATCTGGACCTGATGATTCACCGCGTTTACAGATTTTGTCTATCTCGTCGATAAACACAATACCGTTTTGTTCGGCTGCGAAGATTGCTTGCTCTTTTAGCTCTTCAGGGTTTACTAATTTAGAGGCTTCTTCTTCAACCAATAATTTAAACGCTTCTTTAATTTTAAGTTTGCGTTTAGTGCGCTTGTCACCCGCCATATTTTGGAACATGCCTTGCAGCTGGTTGGTCATTTCTTCCATACCAGGTGGTGCCATGATCTCAACATTTGGTTGTGCTTGGGCTAAATCAATATCAATTTCTTTATCGTCTAATTGACCTTCGCGTAATTTTTTACGGAAGATCTGACGCGTTGAAGATCCTTCATCGCGTTGGCTTTCACCAGACGAATCTTTAGCAGGAGTCAGTAGTGCATCTAAAATACGTTCTTCGGCAGCTTCTTCTGCGCGATGTTTGAATTTTTTAGTTTGTTGTTCACGGGTCATTTTGATTGATACATCAACCAAGTCGCGAATGATGGTTTCAACCTCTTTACCAACATAGCCCACTTCAGTGAACTTAGTCGCTTCGACTTTAATGAAAGGCGCGTTGGCAAGTTTTGCTAAACGACGGGCAATTTCAGTTTTACCAACACCGGTTGGACCGATCATCAGAATATTCTTCGGCGTTACTTCAGCGCGAAGATCTTCATCTAATTGCATGCGGCGCCAGCGATTACGAAGGGCAATAGCCACTGCTTTTTTTGCTTTTGCTTGACCAATTATATGCAGGTCAAGTTCATGAACGATTTCTCTGGGAGTCATATCAGACATAGCAGTTCCTATTACAATTCTTCGATGGTTTGAAAGTTATTTGTGAATACACAAATGTTGCCGGCAATTGTCAGGCTTTTTTCAACAATTTCGCGGGCGCTTAAATCGGTGTTTTCAAGTAGGGCAGTTGCAGCTGATTGGGCAAAGTTACCACCACTACCAATGGCAATTAAATCATTTTCAGGCTGCACAACATCACCGTTACCAGTAATTATCAGTGAGGCTGTGGAGTCGGCAACAGCAAGCAATGCTTCGAGTTTGCGCAAGGCGCGATCGCTACGCCAATCTTTAGCCATTTCAACAGCGGCTTTGGTTAGGTTGCCTTGGTGCATTTCAAGCTTGCTTTCAAAACGTTCGAACAGGGTGAAGGCATCAGCAGTGCCGCCAGCAAAACCGGCGATCACTTTGCCATTATAAAGGCGTCGAACTTTGCGGGCGTTGCCCTTCATTACGGTGTTACCAAGTGAAACTTGGCCATCGCCACCAATGACGACTTTATCGCCGCGACGTACACTTACAATAGTGGTCATGTTATTCCTCATCATCGAGTCGCAGGGGCGACTCGTTAAAAGCGATTGATGATGAGTTAATATGGGTTAATGGGCTAAAATCAAGTCCAATTCCAAATTCCGCAACCAGTTATTTTGCTACGCTTTAGTTTGTTTTTATCACTTTCGGCTAAACGTTTGGTTTTATAAGGACCTAAACGCACTTTATACCAGACACCGTTAGTGCCAGTTGTTTCACGAATTTCGGCGATTAATCCGGCAAATGCAATTTTAGCTTTTAAGGTTTCTGCTTGGCCATGGGTTCTGAACGAGCCGCATTGCATTACATAAGGGCCTTTTTGTTCAAGCTCTCTTACTTCAACTTGAATTTCATGCTCTTTGATTTCTTTTATGAATTCAGGAGGGCGTGGTTTAGGCAACTCTTGTTGCACTTTTGCAGGTGTTGGGTTTGCTTGTTGTTCAACCAGCTTTGGATCTGCATTGGTTTTGACATACCATAAACCAAAACTAAAACCGCCAACAAGTAGTACGGTAACCAGTACTAATAATACGGGGAATGGTTTTTTCGGTGGCGCTGTTTTTTTGCTATTACGGTTGCCCGGTTTTTTATTAATAAAATCGTGTTGTGCCATGGTGGTATTGGGCTTCTAACCTTAAATCATATCTATTGGATCTACATCTAAGCTCCATCGCACCTTTTGCGCTAATTTACTGGTACTTAAGTAGTCTACCATTTGCGCGAGATATTGGTGTAATAGAGGGCGTTCGAGCGCTTGAATATGCAATTGAAAGCGATATTTCCCCGCAATTCGCTCGAGCGGTGCAGGGATCGGACCTAGCAATTGTATACCAGTTAGACCTTGGACTGGAACTAAATCTGTTAAAAAATCGACCACTTGCTTTATGTTGTGACCTTCAGCGCGGACAATCGCCATATTAGTTATTGGTGGTAGCTGTGCGTCATCGCGCTCTTGCAGTGCAAAACGGGCGAAATCTTGATAACCATTATTGACTAAATCTTGTAATAAAGGATGTTCGGGAAAGTGAGTTTGCAATAATACATGACCTGGTTCGCCACTGCGCCCAGCACGGCCAGCCACCTGAGTAACCAATTGTGCTAAATGCTCTGTGGCGCGAAAGTCGCACGAGTACAAGCCGCCGTCGACATCAAGGATCAATACTAAGCTCACATCAGCAAAGTGATGACCTTTGGCAAGCATTTGGGTGCCAACTAAAATCCTTGCACCGCCTTGGTTTATATCGTCTAGGGCTTTTTCTAAACTGCCTTTACGACGCGTTGAGTCGCGGTCAATCCGGCTAATCGGGGTATCAGGAAACTCGGTTGTTAAAAACTCTTCTATTTGTTCGGTGCCTTTGCCGTTAGGAAATATTTGTGTACTGCCGCAGTCTGGACACTGATGCGGCACGCGTTCTTGCTCACCGCAGTGATGGCAAATCATTTGGCCGATGGCTTTGTGAAAAGTCGCACTGGTGCTGCAACGTGTGCACTCACTTAACCAACCACATTCATGGCAAATCAGGGTAGGTGAAAAACCGCGACGGTTTAGAAATACCATCACTTGTTTGCCTCGTTTTAAATGCTGACGCATAGTGGCAAGACTGGCATGGGCTATACCAGCTTGATCCGGCTGGCCTTTCATATCAATCAGCTGAAATTTATTGTCGGTACTGGTTTGCGCACGTTGCGTTAGGCTCAGCAGTTGGTATTTATTATGAATTGCCTTATGCAAGGTTTCGAGCGCCGGGGTTGCTGAGCCTAAGATCAGCGGTATTTTATGTTGAAAAGCGCGGTATGCGGCTAAATCACGGGCATGGTAACGTAAGGTATCTTGTTGTTTAAATGAACCGTCATGTTCTTCATCAACAATGATCATACCAAGCTTTAAAAATGGTAAAAAGATACTCGAACGTGTACCAATCACAATTGCGCAACTGGCTTTTTCACAAAAGCGCCAAGTTTGTAAGCGTTCGTTATCGGTCAGTGCTGAATGCCACAGCATAATCGGCGTATCAGGAAAGCGACGACGAAATCGATTAACCGTTTGTGGCGTAAGGCCAATTTCAGGCACTAGTACGAGTGCTTGTTCACCGCGTTTTAAAACCTCTTCAAGGCATTGTAAGTAAACCTCGGTTTTACCACTGCCAGTAACACCTTCTAGTAAAAAGCTATTGAAACCGACCGCTTGATTAATGGTGGTACAGGCTACTGCTTGCTCTTTATTTAGAGTCGGCTTAGTGCCTACGGTGGGGAGTTGTTGTTGCCATTGGTTGTCGTGTTCAATCGTTTGGCTGATCAGCTCTTTGTTAAGTAAGCTGTCGATAGTTTTTTTACTAAACCCCAGCGCTTTTAATTCTGTAAGTGATGATTTACCCGAATCTGCCAGTTGTTTGAGTAAGCTTAGTTGGCTCTTTGCTTTTAAAGACGGTAATTTAGCGCCTTTTGCAGTTAGTGCCACCATACTAATACTGCTTTTATCTGGGCACAGTCCTTGACGCAGCGCGCCAGGCAGGGCGATATGAATTGTTTCACCTAGTGGGTAGCAATAATAGCGCGCAGTAAAACGCAATAATTCGATATGTCGCTCTGATAAAACAGCTTCATCATCAATCACTTCAAGCACTGCTTTAAGTTTATTAACCGGCACATCGGTGTTGGTTTTTAGCGCCAGTACGACCGCAACTTTGCGCTGATTACCAAATGGCACCCATACCCGCGCACCGACTTTAGGCATCACCGATAAACCATCGAGTTGCTCTGGAATGCGATAATCAAAGGTGCGATGCAACGGTACTTTTATAGCAACTTCAACAAAACTCATAACAACCCAAACAAGAACGAATAAGGGAGTTAATGTACTAAAATTATGGCTGAAAACCTACCTGCAAATACCTTCTTTAAAACTTTTGTTCATTTTATTAGCAAAAACGACATTTAAAGCTTGTAGCAAGTGGGGTTGTTGCTTAGAATACGCGTCCTAAATAATTTGTTTTAACGACGTATGGTGCCAGACTCCGGGTTTGGAGAGCGATGCGGCCTTAACTAGAGGTTTCTATGAAAGAAGGTATTCACCCTAAGTACGAAGTAATTTCAGCATCATGTTCATGTGGAAATAAATTCGAAACTCGTTCTACTCTGTGTAAAGACATTCACTTAGACGTATGTTCTGCGTGTCACCCGTTTTACACTGGTAAGCAAAAAGTTTTAGACACAGGTGGCCGTGTTGATCGCTTTAACAAGCGTTTCGGTTCACTTAGCAGCAAGTAATTCTTGTTGTTTTGTCGGAAAAAGCACCTTAGGGTGCTTTTTTTTATGCCTGCTATTTATTAAAAACACCGCCTTTTAGTCTTTATTTCTTGCTCTAGTGCTCCAGCTTTACGCATTCATTATGTTGTGACTATTTCCCACTTTTATATCCAGTATAGCGAGTAAATAACAGACAAATAGTGATTTGTTGACTATATTGTCATTCTCGTTAAAGCGATAAATTAAACGTTTTTGTCGGTAAAGTTAGGTCTTTTGCGGTTAAATGTTGTTAACGTCTTACTTTGATGGTTTTTAGTCATAGGTCATTATTTTTGCTTTAAAGCGTTGCATAATGAGCATTTTAAGATGGGTTTTTTGATGCTTTGTGGCGTTTTTATAGCCGAAAATTGAAGCTTTTTTGCAAAAAATGCTGACAAAACGCATAAAATTAACGGATATAGCATATAACAGGATAGACCTGATATTGCTTGAATTTAATTATAATATAGGTATCGTTCCCTATAAGATATAAGAACTGCTTACTCTCACTTTCAACTTAACTTACTTGCAGGATAAAATCGCGTTATGTCAGACTTTCGTGAACAAGCTTTACATTACCATTCGCACCCCGTTCCAGGAAAAATTAGCGTTGAGCTTACAAAGCCAGCTGAAACCGTACAAGATCTTGCACTCGCATACAGCCCCGGTGTTGCAGAACCGGTACGTGAAATAGCTGCTGATCCCGCTAATGCCTACAAATACACCGGTAAAGGCAATATGGTTGCGGTTATTACTAACGGCACCGCTATTTTAGGTTTAGGTAACTTAGGTCCATTGGCTTCAAAACCGGTTATGGAAGGTAAAGCGTTATTATTTAAACGCTTTGCGGGTCTAGATTCGATAGATATTGAGGTGAAACACAATACCACCGAAGATTTCATCAATACAGTTGCTAACATCGCTGATACGTTTGGCGGTATTAACTTAGAAGACATTAAAGCGCCAGAGTGTTTTGAAATAGAAAAAGCATTGATCGAGCGTTGTAGCATTCCAGTGTTCCACGACGATCAACACGGTACCGCGATTGTAACGGCTGCTGGTATGATCAACGCACTTGAAGTACAAGGCAAAGAAATCGAAGATGCGATTATCGTTTGTTTAGGAGCCGGTGCCGCAGCGGTTGCGTGTATGGAGCTACTGATCAAGTGTGGTGCATTGCGTGAACATATTTACATGTTAGATCGTAAAGGCGTTATTCATACTCGTCGTGATGATTTAAACGAGTACAAACAGTTATTCGCTAACAATACAGATAAGCGCACACTGCAAGATGTTATTGCTGATGCCGATGTATTTGTTGGTGTATCTGGCCCGAATTTACTTTCTCCTGACGATCTTAAGTTAATGGCTGATCGACCTGTAGTGTTTGCCTGTTCAAACCCAGATCCAGAAATCTCACCAGTGCTTGCTCATGGTGCTCGCGATGATTTAATCATGGCAACGGGTCGTTCAGATTATCCAAACCAAGTTAACAACGTGCTGTGTTTCCCATTTATTTTCCGTGGTGCGCTAGATGTGCGTGCAAGCAAAATTAATGATGAAATGAAAATTGCTGCGGTTGACGCTATTCGTAGCATTGCTAAAGAACCAGTACCAGCGGAAGTATTAAAAGCGGCGGGTGTTGAGACACTTGAATTTGGTGCGCAGTATATTATTCCAAAACCGATGGATCCGCGTCTATTACCGCGCATTGCCAAAGCAGTAGCGCAAGCGGCAATTGATTCTGGTGTTGCACAAATTGATATGCCGGAAAACTACATGGAGTAGCTGCTTCGCTGCAATTGGTAATGGCACAATAATAAAAACCTCAGCAACTTACGTTACTGAGGTTTTTTTGTAGCCAATTCCTGAAGCAGGAATATATACAAATGATAACTTAATCTTCGTTGAGTACAGGTACTTCGAGACCCATTTCAAGCATGATTTTTTTCACTTCTTCAGGCACTTTCTCTGGATTATCTTTACGTAAATCTTCATCGTTTGGCAGTGGTTGGCCAGTAAATGCGTGTAAAAATGCTTCACAAAGTAATTCGCTATTTGTTGCATGGCGAAGATTATTAATTTGACGACGAGTGCGCTCATCAGTCAAAACTTTTAATACATTTAGCGGGATCGAAACGGTGATCTTTTTAACTTGTTCTGATTTTTTCCCGTGTTCTGCGTATGGGTGAATATATTCACCATTCCATTTAGCCATAGGATGTATCGTTGCCTCAGGTTGTTAATTGTTTGCGCGACCTTTTGCAGCGCAAAGATGGCGAAATTCTATCGTGTTAAAAAAGATAGTCAAATACTTGTTTTTTAGCCATCTAGAGGCTTAAATGTTTTTACTTCTAATCTTGCGGCTAAAACCGCATAAATGCTTTGACTTATTAAATTTGATCCTCTAACCTTTTAGACGTCTAAACATCCATTTAATTGTAGGTGACGGTATGAGTCAAAAGAATAAAGCAACCATTGCAGTACGCAATGGTATTGATGCAGATAAACATCACGGCGCGGTTGTGCCTCCCATTCATTTATCGACCACCTACTCATTTGCTGATTTTGATAAAAAGCGCCAATATGATTATGGCCGTAGCGGCAACCCAAACCGTGATTTACTCGCTGAAACGCTCGCTAAGCTTGAAGGTGGCGCTAAGGGGATTATCACTGCAACGGGCATGGCTGCGGTGCATTTAGCTACTCAGCTGCTAAACAGTGACGATACCTTAGTGATCCCACATGATTGCTATGGCGGTAGTTACCGCTTATTCACCTCACTTGAAAAGCGTGGCTTATTAAAGTTAGTGGTTTTAGATTTAACTAAATCTGAAAATCATCAAAAAATTCTTGAGATAAAACCAAAGCTAATTTGGATTGAAACACCGAGTAATCCTATCTTACGGTTAACCGATATTAAAGCGATCACCACGATTGCTAAGCAGTGCGGTGCGTTGGTTGGTGCCGATAACACATTTTTATCACCTGCTTTGCAAAACCCAATTGAGTTTGGTGTTGATATTGTGGTGCATTCGACCACTAAATATATTAACGGTCACTCAGATGTTGTTGGTGGTGCGGTCATCGCCGCTACCCAAGAGTTGGGTGATGAGCTTGCTTGGTGGGCTAATAACATTGGCATTACCGGTGCCCCGTTTGATAGCTACTTAACGTTACGTGGTTTACGTACTTTGAATGTTCGTTTACGTCAGCATCAAGAAAATGCCTTTATTATTGCCCAATATCTAGAAAACTCCCCTTATGTAAGCCAAGTATATTACCCTGGATTAGTATCTCATCCACAGCATGAACTCGCTAAACAGCAGCAACGTGGTTTTGGTGGCATGGTAAGCTTTGATATCAAAGGTGATATTAATGATGCTGCAGAATTTTTGACCAGCTTAGAAGAATTTAGCTTAGCTGAGTCATTAGGTGGGGTTGAGAGTTTGATTTGTCACCCTGCAACTATGACCCACGCAGGTATGGAGGCAACTGCTCGTCTTGCTGCGGGAGTAGGTGATACCCTGATCCGTATTTCGGTGGGCATTGAAGATGTAAAAGATTTAATCGCTGACTTAGATCGTGTATTCAATAAAGTGAAACCAGGTCAAGCTCAGCACGGCGCAAAAGTAATCGCTTCCTCTGTTCAACAACAAGATGATGAGCAATCAAGCTCATTTAAACTGACTCCTGCACATACGGCTTTGTGGTAATAAAAAATGGTAAATATAGTTCATAAATTTGGTGGTTCTAGCCTTAGTTCTGCAGAGCGTTATCAGGCCGTAGCAAATATTATTCTAGCCCATACGGAAGCCGGTGATTGTGTGGTGGTATCCGCAGCCGGTAAAACTACTAATACGTTAGTTACGCTATGGCAGAGTTACCAGCAAGGTGATCAACAGGCAGTGAGTGATATTTTATTGCAGCTTGATAATCATCAACGTACTTTGATCGAGCAGTTATTGAGTCCAGCAGCGCGACATACGGCATTAAACGTATTAGAACAAGAGCTAGCCTTAATTGCACAGCAAACTCAACAGCAAAGCTTACAGGAAGCCGCATTGCTTGCTCACGGTGAAGTTTGGTCGGCACGATTATTGGCTAGCTATTTAAAACAGTTAAATGTTGCAGCTCAAGATGTTGATGCTCGTCAATTGTTTACCCTTAATGATGGGCAATTATTACATCAAAAAAATCAACAAGCCTGTGCCGAGTTAATTTCAGCCAATTGCATTAATATTGTTACTGGTTTTATAGCCGCTGATTGCCAAGCAAATACAGTTACTTTGGGGCGCAATGGCAGTGATTACAGCGCGACTTTGTTAAGCAGTTATTGTCATGCTAGTCAGGTATCAATTTGGACTGATACCCAAGGGGTGTTTAGTACCGACCCTCGTAAAGTAAAAAAAGCGATTAAGTATTCTAAAGTATGTCGTGGCCAAGCAAACTTACTGGCGCGTTTGGGCAACCCAGTGTTACATGCTAAAACTCTCTCGCCATTAAAAAATACTGATATCAAATTAGTCGTTCGCAGTAGTTACGACAGCGAAGCTAGCGCGACAGAAATTGTCAAAGAAGGTTACAGCAAAGCTAAGCGTTTTATCACTACCTTAGAAAATATTGATTTACTGCGCATTGATCAGCTGCGTGGCGGTGAAATTGGCGAATTAAGTCAGCTTATTCAACACAGCTTGCATCATTTTATTAAAAACGGCGATACCTACTTACTAGTGCCGGCAGCAGCGACTCATCAGGTGGTGAGTCATTTGCAAGGGCGCGCTAATATTATTGAGTCGAACTTACATGGTTGCGCTGTTGTGGCGCCACGAAATGATGTAGCGCAATTATTTGAACAAGCAACGCAAGTGCTTAGTGAGCAAAGTTTAGTGCCGCGCTTTAGCCATCAAGACGCAGACTACATATTACTACTAACGGATCAATCTATTGATAGTGATGTATTGACCTTATTGCATGATAAGCTGATTAACAAAGGCCAAGAGCTTGCCATCATTGTTGCTGGCCTTGGTAATGTTGGTGAAGTATTTATTGAGCAACTAAGTCAGCAGCTTAATCGTTTGCAGCAACACTTCAGCGTTAAGCTGGTTGGTTTATTACGCTCGCGCTCTATGTTGTTCAGCCCAAGTGGTATCGTGCTTGAGCAATGGCAGTCACAGTGGCAAAACGAAGCAATAGATTACCAAGAAGCTGATTTACTGACACGTATCAGCGAACTCGATTACGAACACAAAGTGCTGATTGATATTACTGCTAGTGAAGCGTTTAGTAAGCTTTACCCGGCGTTTGTTAATTTAGATTGTCACCTGATCAGTGCTAATAAATATGCGGGCACTGCAAATAATGACTGGTATCAAAATTTACGCCGTAATTTAGCTGAACGTAACTTACTATGGCGTTATAACACCAGTGTTGGTGCGGGTTTACCAATTAATTTTGCGTTAGCTGATTTACAAAACAGTGGCGACAGTATTACCCATATTGAAGGCGTGTTCTCAGGCACTTTATCGTGGTTGTGTAGCAGTTATGATGGCTGTGTGGCGTTTTCCGATTTAGTGTTGCAAGCGCAGCAAATGGGTTACACCGAGCCTGATCCACGAGAAGATTTATCAGGGCGTGATATGCAGCGCAAACTGCTTATTTTAGCCCGTGAATTAGGGCTCACCTTAGAGCTTGATGAGATTGGCTTAACACCGTTGATGCCAGAGCAACTAGCGCAAGGTGATTGGCAGTTTTTTTTAGCTAATAAGCAGTTGCTTGATGACTTTATTGCTGAAAAAGCGCAGTTAGCTGCTAAAGAAAACAAAGTACTGCGTTATACCGGTGCGTTAACAATTGCTGATGGCAAAGTAACCGCTAAAGTCGGTTTGGCTTATGCAACACAGGGTGATGCCTTAGCTAACTTAACTCCAGGTGATAATATCTTTGTTATCAACAGTCAGTGGTATAGCGATAATGCGTTGGTGATCCAAGGTCCTGGTGCAGGCAAAGAAGTTACCGCAGCAGGCGTGCATTCTGATTTATATTGGTTAATACAAAACTTAAAATGAGCTCTGAGTTTGTAAAATAAAAAAAGCGCCGATTGGCGCTTTTTTTATGTAGCAGCGATTTTATATCGCGATAGAGTAATATTAAAACAGCTCTTCTTCTGTTTTAGTTTCTTCTTCAAAAACGTTTTCTACATGCTGCATCACATACTTAGTGGGCGAGGTGCCTTTTTCAAAGTATTCAAAGCGACTAGTGTAATCGTTCTTTTGACTCAAGAGTCCCGTTGCTAGATCGATTCGTACCGACACTAATCCTTCAGGTGGCTCGATTGGTGCTTCTGGCTTATCTTTGAGTGCTACTCGCATAAAGTCAATCCATGCTGGTTGAGCTGTTTTAGCACCAGATTCTGCACCAGAGATCTGGGTATTATCCATGTTGTTATTATACGTCGAGCGACCAAGCGGGTTACCTGGATTATCAAATCCAACCCAGACCGAGGTCATAACATTACGGTTAAAGCCGCTAAACCAAGTATCGACAGAGTCATTAGTAGTACCCGTTTTACCGGAAAGATCGCGACGATCTAAGGCCTGAGCACGCCAGCCTGTGCCACTCCAACCCGTTTTATGAGCCCAACTACCGCCTCCCCAAATTGCGCTATTCATCGCATCGGCTATCAAAAACGCGTTTTGTTTAGATATGATGCGCGGTGCACAATGATTTGCAGCTTGGCTGGTATTTAACTCAGAAGTAGACTCAAATTGAGTCGTTGTTAGCGGAGGAGTAACGGGATCACACGCTAATAGTGGTTCTGTTTTAAATAACACATTACCTGCAGAGTCTTGAATCTCATTAATGAAATAAGGGGTGATCAAATGACCGCCATTGGCAAATGTGCTCATGCCACGGGCAAGCTCTAAAGGAGTAATTGACGCACTACCTAAAGCTAGCGATTCACTGCGATTGATATCATTATTTTGAAAGCCAAATTTTAATAGGTGATCAGCTGTGCGCTGCAAGCCTACCCCGCGTAGTAAGCGCACCGAAATAACGTTTTTCGATTGTGCTAAAGCACGACGAATACGGATTGGGCCGTTATATATCGCAGGGCTGTTTTTTGGTCGCCATGCGACCCCTAGGCTCTTGTCCCATTGATTGATTGGTGCATCATTTAAAATAGACGCTAAGGTATAACCATTATTCAGCGCCGCTGAATAAATAAACGGCTTAATGTTAGAACCTACCTGACGTTTTGCTTGCACGGCTCGGTTATATTGGCTTTGTTCAAAGCTATAGCCACCAACAATCGCTTTAATGCGACCATCATTCGGATCCAGCGATACTAATGCACTTGACGCTTCAGGCAATTGGCTGAGTAGATAACTACCATCGTCATTTTTACGTAGCCAAATTTGCTCCCCTGGATTGAGTATGTCGGTAGCGGTTTTTGGAGGAAAACCTTGACGGTAACGGGTAATGTATTTGCGTGCCCATTTGAGATTATCCCAGTCTAGAGTGGCTTGCTCACCACTTTTTAATAACACTGTTGCCGTTTGATCTGCTACAGACAAAACTGCTGCTGTTAATAACGGGGCAATTTCTTTTACCGGTTTTAGCTTTGCTAAAATTTCACTAGAACTTAGGGCTGGTTGCGTTTCAAAATCCCACAGTTGCTGCTCTGGGCCACGATAGCCATGGCGCATATCGTATGCATGGAGATTATTAACGAGTGCTTTTTGCGCTGCGGCTTGTACGTCAGATTCAACACTGGTGTAAACTTTAAAGCCGGTATTATAGGCTTTTTCGTAGCCATAACGAGCGACCATTTCTGCACGCACCATTTCAGATATATAAGGCGCATATAAGTCTATTTCGGCACCATGAAATTTTGCCGTAATTGGTTCTTGAGAGCTCTGGTTGTAGTCTGCTTGAGAGATATAACCTTCATCGAGCATACGTCTGAGTACCACATTACGGCGTGCCTTGGCGCGAACTGGGTTTCTTATCGGATTTAAAGCTGACGGCGCTTTTGGTAAGCCTGCAATCATTGCCATTTGCGCTAAAGTTAACTCGTTTAGTTGCTTACCATAATAGACTTGTGCAGCGGCTCCGATACCAAAAGCACGATTACCTAACTCTATTTTATTTAGGTATAAAGCGAGTATTTCATCCTTGGTAAGTAAGTTCTCAATGTGTAACGCAATGAAGATCTCTTTTACTTTACGAATATAGGCCTTTTCACGTGTTAAGAAGAAGTTACGAGCTAACTGCATTGTTATAGTACTTGCGCCTTGTTTTTTCTCACCAGTTGAAATTAATACGAGCGCTGAACGTAAAATACCTATAGGATCTATACCTATATGGTCATAAAAACGGTTATCTTCAGTAGCTAAAATAGCATTTATGAGTGGTTGTGGGATCTCTTCTATAGTCACTGGAATGCGACGTTTTTCACCGAACTGGTTGATTAACAAACCATCTTTCGAAAAGACTTGCATAGGAGTTTGTAATTGCACGTCTTTTAAAACTTGCACACTGGGGATATCAGATTTAACGTAATAATAAAGGCTTACTAAGGTAATGAGCCCTAAAAACGCGCAGATGATAAAAAATTGTAAAGTTCGTTTCAATAAAATCACTTATATTTTCCCTAAATGGACTCCCAATTAGAATCGGAGACTGCTAGTATATATTGATTAAAAAATGAATAGTATTTTTTCATATAAAAATTATAACTTGTTTATTCTTAAAACAAAGGCCAAGTTGCGAACATGCTAAGTCAACTATTGAGTAAGTCTTCATCGATGATGGTAGGGATAGATATCGGTTCACATGCTATAAAAGCGGTGTTGCTGAATGAAACGGACAGTGGCTACAGGCTCGAAGCGCTAGCAATTGAGCCAATGCCAAAAGGTACAATGGCTGAGCGCAATATTCAAGATATTGAGGCAATTGGTAATATCATTACTAAGCTAAAGCGTAAGTTACCTAAGTCAATTCGTTCGGCAGCAGTGGCTGTATCGGGACAAACCGTCATTACTAAAGTAATTTTTATGGATGTTACGCTTAGCGATGCAGAGCTTGAGTCGCAAATAGAAATCGAGGCGGACAGCCTTATTCCCTATCCTTTAGATGAAGTTAGCCTAGATTTTGAAAAGCTCAGTACCAACGAAGCCGATCCTTCCAAAATGAATGTGTTGCTTTCAGCTGCGCGTACCGAAAGTGTTGAAGCTCGTGTTGGTGCATTAGAATCAGCTGGTTTAATAGCAAAAGTAGTTGATGTAGAAAGCTATGCGCTGAGTCGCGCAATGGATGTGTATTATCAGCAATTACCAAGCGATGCATTTAATAAGTGTGTAGCAGTGGTCGATATTGGCGCGGTACTTATGTTGGTAAGTGTGGTACTTGGCGGTGAAACGATTTACACCCGAGACCAAGTATTTGGTGGCGATCAATACACCAACAGCATAGTGGCTTATTACAATAAAAGTTTTGATGAAGCTGAAATAGGCAAAACTACTGGCGATCTTCCGCCTAACTATACGTTTGAAGTATTGGCACCATTTCAAACCTCATTATTACAGCAAGTGCGCCGCGCAGTGCAGATGTTTTTAACTACCAGTGGCAAAGATCAAATCGATTACATTGTGCTTACTGGTGGCACAGCGATGATTGATGGCCTTGATCGATTGCTAATTGAAGAACTAGGTATTCATACCATAGTGGCTGAGCCTTTTGAAAATATGGATATTTCCCACCATGTCGATCGCAATGTGTTACAGCGTCATCGTACTCAATTTGCAATAGCGACAGGTTTGGCATTAAGGAGTTTTTCATCATGCCACATATAAATCTACTGCCGTGGCGCGAACAGCAGCGAAAACAATCGCAGAATAAATTTGTCACTATTTTATTTTTCGTGGTGCTTGGCAGTTTTATCAGTATGTATTTACTCAGTAGCTATTACGGTGGTTTACGAGACGGTCAAAATATTAAAAATAATTACCTTTCAACTGAAATAGGGCAATTAGATCGGCGTATTAGTGAAATTCGTGAGTTAGATAAAAAGAAAGAAAACTTACAGCAACGTATGCGCTTAATTGAAGAGCTGCAAAGTAGTCGTAATTTAGGCACACAAATTATGGATGAAGTTGCCAAAATTGTACCAACGGGTGTTTATCTAACTAAGTTAGAACGCCGTGGTAGTGCAATTCATGTGGTTGGGCGTAGCGAATCAAATAATTATTTGTCAAACATGTTGCGCCAAGTACAAAACTCCTATCTGCTCGAAAAGCCGACAATGCAAGGCATTATTGCAGGGGAGAAATCGTCTCGTTTATTGAGTGATTTTAATATGGAATTTTATGTAAAACCCTTTGATAAGATTGGAGAGGTTAAATAATGAACCTTGATATCAAAGCGTTAACAGAGATTGAATGGAACGAAATTGAGCTTGAAAATATCGGCGATTGGCCAATAGTTGTCAAGGTTATTTGCTGTACTTTTGTAGCTGCCTTGGTGCTGTTTTTTAGTTACAGCTTATTGGTTTCAGATGAAATAGATAGCTACCACAATGCAGTTAGTAAAGAAGTTGAGTTACGCAGTACCTATCGAGTGAAATATGCTGTGGCCAGTAATCTAGAAATTTACCGTCAACAAATGGTTGAAATGGAAGAAAAGTTTTCTTTACTACTAAAGCGCTTACCGACTTCAAACGAAACACCAGGCTTACTTGATGATTTATCTTATGTGGGCACGACCAGTGGCTTAACCTTTCTTAAAATTGGCTGGTTACCAGAAGTGGAAAAAGAATTTTATACTGAGTTACCGATTAAAATTGAAGTAATAGGTAGCTACCATGAGTTTGGTGATTTTGTTGGTAAAGTGGCGCAACTTCCTCGTATAGTAAGTTTGCATGACTTTTCAATTAATAGTTCAGACTCAGGCAAACTGACATTTAGCGTGGTCGCTAAAACTTATCGCTATGAAGGCGGCGTGAAGAAAGTAGGGGCTAAAAAATGAAAAAACTAGCCTTGGTTTTACTCAGCGGTATTTTGGTGAGCGCATGTAACGATGATACTTCTGAGCAAAAAGAATTTATTGATCAGGTAAAAGCCAGCACTACACCTAAGGTAGAGGCCATTCCAAAACTGACCCAATTTGAGCACTTTGAATACAATGCACAGCAACTACGTAGTCCTTTTGTTGCGCCGCAACCGGAAATTATTCAAAATAACATGATCCAAGTTAAAAACTGCTTACACCCTGATCCTGACCGTACGCGTGAAGTATTAGAGAAATATCCGTTGGATAACCTAGCAATGAAAGGCACGCTGGGTTCTGGTGGCCAAACATGGGCATTAATTAAAGCTGCAGATGATACTTTACACCGAGTTACTATCGGTAATCATATTGGTTTGTATCATGGTGTTGTACAAGATGTTAAAAGTGATTATATAGAATTGTTAGAATTAATACCCGACGGGTCTGGTTGTTGGAAAGAGCGCCTGACGAAGCTGGAAATGTTAGAGGCGGGATCCAATGGCACTAGTTAAAAATAAAAAAGGTAAAATTAAAATGCATAAGGGAGTATCTTGGAGTAATCGCATTCAGCAGGCTTTGTTTGTTGTTATTGCCCTTTTTATCACGCAATCAGCAATGGCTACGCCGCTATTGTATGATGTTCGTTATAGCCCGCTAATAGCTGGAGAAACACAGTTACAGCTGGTATTTGATGAAGAGCTGACTGAAGAGCCAAAAGTTCAGGTATTTAATAACCCGGCCCGTATTGAAATGCGCTTTAATGCAGCTAGTGTTGAACAAGGTTTAAGTGAAGTACAAATCAACCAAGCAGGTATTGAAAAAGTTAATAGTGTAGCTGTTGATGGTAACTTGATTGTCACTGTTCATTTAGAGCGTTTAAAAATTTACCAAACAACGGTGAACAATAACCTTGTTTCATTACACGTCTCAGATAATCCGATCACGTCACAACAAGATGCTAATACCGCTAAAGAAGTGACTGGCAATTACATTAACTCAATCCAGTCTATTGATTTTCGTCGCGGTGAAAAAGGTGAAGCGCGAGTCTTAGTCTTTTTACAAGATACTCAAGCTGCGATTGATGTGCATGAAAGTGGCGGTAAAATTATTGCTGAGTTTCATCATACCGATATTTTAGATGACTTATTATATGAGCTAGATGTGCTAGATTTTGGCACTGTAGTGAGCTCAATTGAGACATTTAAAGAAAATAATATGAGTAGGGTAGTGATAACCCCTAATGCCGCGTTTAAATTCACTTATCAACAAATTGAAAATATTCTTACACTTACAGTTGAAAAAGATGAATCGCAACGTTCATATTTAGAAGGTGGTAAAGAATACCAAGGTCGCCCAATGACCCTAAACTTTCAAGACATCTCTGTGCGTGCCGTATTGCAAATTATTGCCGGCTATAATGATTTCAACCTAGTAACCAGTGACTCAGTCAGTGGCAACATAACTCTGCGTTTAGATGGTGTGCCTTGGGATCAAGCTCTTGACGTGGTATTACGCGTTAAAGGTTTAGATAAGCGTATGGATGGCTCTATATTAATGGTGGCACCATCTGAAGAGCTTGCCGCCCGCGAAGCGAAAGATCTAAAAGCCAAACAACAAGTTGAAGACTTAGAGCCGCTTTATAGTGAATATATTCGTTTGAATTATGCTAAAGCGGAAGAGTTTGCTGATTTACTGAAAACCGACACTAACAGCATTATTAGTGCTCGCGGCAGTGTATCCGTTGATAAACGTACCAATACCTTGTTAATTAAAGACACCGTTAAAAGCATTGCAAGTGTTCGCCGTATGGTCGAAACTTTGGATATAGCGGTTAGACAAGTTATTATTGAGGCACGTATGGTTACTGTACGTGATAACGTAAAAGAAGACTTAGGAGTACGTTGGGGGTTTAGTGATCAACAAGGCACTGATGGTATTTCAGGTACCTTAGAAGGTGCTAATACGATTTCTAACGGCACCATTCCAAGTATTTCTGATCGCCTTAATGTAAACTTGCCTATCACAGGTGCCGCTGGCAGTATTGGTATGCACGTTGCTAAATTAGCAAATGGCACGTTACTTGATTTAGAGCTAACCGCGCTTGAAGAAGAAAACCGTGGTGAAATTATCGCAAGTCCGCGCATTACGACTGCCAACCAGAAAAAAGCACGTATTGAACAAGGTACCGAAATACCGTATGTTGAATCTGCTTCAAGTGGTGCTACAACTGTTAGCTTTAAAAAGGCAGTATTGAGTCTTGAGGTAACACCACACATCACCCCAGATAATAAAGTTATCTTGGATTTAATCATTACCCAAGATACCCGAGGTGATACGGTACAAACTGGAACTGGTCCTGCAGTTGCAATTGATACCCAAGAAATTCAAACCCAAGTACTGGTTGAGAATGGTCAAACCGTGGTACTTGGTGGTATATTCCAGCAGCAAATCATTAACTCAGTTAAAAAAGTACCATTATTAGGTGATATTCCTTACCTAGGAGTGCTGTTTAGAAGCACTAGTGAGTTCAATGAAAAGAAAGAATTGCTGATTTTCGTTACTCCGAAAATCCAAATAGAGTAATTTACACTGATTTATTCTTACACAATGGGCAATTATTGACTTTAATTGCTCGTTAATTGGCTTTTTGTTCTAATTGACTTGAAATACCCAATCAATTACTGAGATAATCCCCTCCTTAATTTTGGGGCCAGGTCGTTAGGCGGGGTTTTATTTCAAATTTTAGAGTTCGTTTGTACTAAAAGATATGGCTGAAAAACGTAATATATTTCTAGTTGGCCCTATGGGGGCTGGCAAAAGCACAATTGGTCGTCACATTGCAGATCAATTGCACCTTGAATTTGTCGATTCTGATCAAGAAATCGAACGCCGTACCGGTGCAGATATTGCCTGGGTGTTCGATCTTGAAGGTGAAGAAGGCTTTCGACTTCGTGAAGAATCTGTCATTGGCGATCTAACAGAAATGCAAGGTATTGTACTTGCAACTGGTGGTGGTTCTGTGATGAGTAAAGAAGTACGAAACAAGCTTTCGGCTCGTGGTATTGTTGTATACCTAGAGACACCTATCGAAAAGCAAGTTGCACGCACGCAGCGCGACAAGCGTCGCCCATTACTGCAAACAGAAGAAGCACCTCGTGATGTATTAGAGCGCTTAGCTGAAGAACGCGAACCGTTGTATAAAGAAGTAGCTGATTTTGTTGTACGCACTGATGAGCAAAGCGCTAAAGTTGTCGCTAATCAAATCATCGAGAAATTAGATTTTTAAATACCAATAAGAAAGGATACTAGCGATGCTTGAATTAACAGTTAATTTAGACGAGCGAAGTTATCCTATTTATATTGGTCAATCTGCTCTTCAACAGACTGACAGGCTGCATCATCATATTGGTGATTGTCGACCTATCATTATCACTAATGACACCATTGCACCTTTGTACTTAAGCGATGCAATGGCGTTATTAGCTGATTTAAATCCGCTAAGTTTTATTATTCCTGATGGTGAGCAATATAAATCACTGGAATGGTTTGAGAAAATTTCGGCTTTTTTGCTTGAAAACAATTGCGGCAGAGATACTTGCTTAATCGCCCTTGGTGGTGGTGTGGTCGGTGATCTGACTGGTTTTGTTGCGGCCTGCTATCAACGCGGAGTACCGTTTATTCAAGTACCCACTACCTTATTATCGCAAGTTGATTCATCAGTTGGCGGTAAAACGGCGGTTAACCATCCTTTGGGTAAAAACATGATTGGGGCTTTTTATCAGCCGCAAGCCGTGTTTATTGATACTCAATCATTGCATACACTTCCTGCTCGTGAATTTGCAGCCGGTATGGCTGAAGTTATTAAATATGGCTTAATTTACGATACAGAATTATTTACTTTTCTAGAAAACAACACCGCGCAATTACAGGCTTTGGATGAAGAAACCATTCAGCATGTGATTTTTCGTTGTTGTGAAATTAAAGCACTGATTGTCGCTCAGGATGAAAAAGAAGCAGGACTACGAGCGTTACTTAATTTAGGCCATACCTTTGCACATGCTATCGAAGCGCAAATGGGATACGGCCAATGGCTACATGGTGAAGCTGTTGCTACTGGCATGGTATTAGCAGCACAGCTAGCTCATACTCGTGGTGATTTAAGTGCACAAGAAGTTGCAAGGATCGTTACCTTAATAGCGCAATATAATTTGCCTAGTGAGATCCCTGATGTGATGACTGCTGAACATTTCCTTCATCATATGCGTAAAGATAAAAAGAATAAAAAAGGCACGATCCGTTTTATTCTTCCTACTCAGTTTGGTCAATGCGCGTTGGTTGATGATGTCTCAGATCAACAGGTCCGAGATTTAATAGGGCGCTAATGCAATCGCAAATCTTACCTAGCCGTGCGGCTTTGGTTGATCGGATTGCCCTACAGTTTGAATATGGGCAAAATTTAATTGTCTTACTGGGTCCTTCTGGACTTGGTAAAAGTTATCTTCTCGAAACCTTCATTACTGATAAATACAGTGATTTTAATAAGTCATTTGTGCAGCTAAGTGCGCGTATGAGTGATATGCAATTGATGAGTGAGTTACTGGAACAAAGCTTCCGCTCGCCGTTAATTGATCAAAACCTAAGCCTGTCAGAAAATTTCTACCAACTAGCTAAACAGCAAAACTGTGGTCCATGTTTATGGGTGTTAGATGGTGGACGGCATTTATCTGAAGAAATGGTCGAAGAGTTAACAGCGCTTACCAAGCATAGTCCTACTACTTTATATGTCTTACTGGCATCGCAATCAGTGGGGCAATTTAAAAGCGCTGTTGAAATTCATCTTGAAGCACTTTCAATAGCAGAAAGTAAACAGTTGATGAAGTGCTATTTTAATGATTTACCTTATGATGAAGACCCGGTATTTCAAACCTTTTTGCGCGAAGCACACGGTAATCCGAGTTTATTGTTAGCGTGGCAACCAACACAGCATACAGCTAAGGTTGTAGTCACTGATAAAGTATCTTGGCGAGTACATTTAATAACGCTGCTAGTGATTATTATGTTACTCATCATTGGCTTTTTATATAAATCTGATATGACCCGTTGGTGGTATGATTTTTATCAGCCACAACCTGAAACTCCAGTGGCGACGGCAATCGCAGTCGATACTTTAAAGCAAGCTGTAACAGAACCAGCGGTGACAATAGATTCCTCACAAGTAGAAGCTGCAGATGCTCAATCAGCTGATCAACAAGCTCAACCAGAGCAAGACAAGCCGCTTATTGATAATCCTACTCAGGAAAATAATGTTGCGGCAATACTCGATAGTTTAGCGCCAGTTGCAGAGCCTGTTGATATCACGACTAGCTTGGCTGAAGAACCCACTGTGGTAGAGCCTGTTCCTCAAGCGCAGCAAATTATGCCAGCAGATAATGCTTGGTATCTACAACAGCCGGATAGTAAGGTCGTGATCCAGTTACTAGCGGTAACTCAGCAAACAATCGCCGAGCAGTTTGTTGCTAAACAGTCGCTGCAAGTACTTGGTAAAGTCTATCAAACACGCCGCAACGATAAAATTTGGTGGGTGGTAACCTATGGCAGCTTTGATAACTTAAATGCTGCTCGCGAAGTGCTAGCAAGCCTACCTGAAGCGGTGCGTAAAAATCAGCCGTTTTATAAAAAAATCAGTAAAATAAAACAAGAAATCGCGTTACTAGATCAGTAAATTTACACTGTTTAGTGTAAAATCGCGGCACACCAGTTTGAAGTAAAGAGCCGATGCAGAAAAAGACCAGAGCCTTCCTTAAATGGGCTGGCGGAAAATACAGCTTAGTTGAAGATATTAGCGCGCGCTTAAATGAAGCGAGCAAACACGCTGATACCTTAGTTGAACCGTTTGTAGGTGCTGGCTCGGTATTTTTAAACACAGATTTTAAAGATTATATTCTTAATGATATTAATGCTGATCTCATTAACTTGTATAACGAATTAAAAAACTCTCCAGATGAATTCATCAGCGATGCTAAAAAGCTGTTTGTTGATTTAAACAACCAGCCTGACGCATATTATGATTATCGCGTACAGTTTAATCAAAGTAATGACATTTACGAGCGAGCGATTTTATTTTTATATATGAATCGCCACGGCTACAACGGTTTATGCCGCTATAACCTGAAAGGAATTTTTAATGTTCCGTTCGGTAAGTATAAACGTCCGTATTTTCCTGAAAAAGAAATGTACTTTTTTGCCGAAAAAGCGCAACAAGCCACGTTTACTTGTTTAGGTTATGACGATGTATTTAAATTAGTACCCGATAACGCAGTGATCTATTGCGATCCACCTTATGTGCCTTTGAGTAAAACGGCGTCGTTTACCTCTTATGCTAAGGGTGGCTTTAATTTAGATGATCAGGCGAATCTAGCTAATTTAGCTGAGCAAGCGGCATTTGAAAACAAAACACCTGTATTGATCTCCAATCATGACACTGTATGGACACGTAAAATATATAGCCAAGCAACGTTAGCTGAAATTCAAGTTAAGCGGACGATTAGCCCAAAAGGTGGTTCGCGCAATAAAGTTAATGAGTTGATGGCTATGTACTTAGCACCCAAGTCACCACGCCATAGATAGCGGTTACAAAAAATATAAATAAAATAATAGCGATGATAATAATACTGGTAGGCGAGTGTTGTTTAAAGTCAGCGTGACGCTTGTGTTCAGATTGCACGCCAAAAAATGCCGCAACAACACTTTGTATAGCGCTGATCAGTTGCCGCATTTTATTAAAACCTAGGGCTAAGTGAACGCGCTTTTTGTGGTTCGTCTGAGCTGGTTAATAATTCAAGTAAATCTAAATAATGAAATTGTGCACTGCGACTATCACCAGTGATCCATGACATCCAACTTGATTCTTGTTCGACCTTCATACATTGCACTGCATTATTAATTTTTAAATGGCCTGAGCTACATTCGCAATCGTTAGCTGCGATAAGTGTATTATCACTTTTTGAAAAGTAGCTTAGTGTACCGATAGTTATAGTAGCCGCAGTTAAGATCCCGATTTTAAAAGCACGCATTTTACTAAGTCCATAATAGTGTTACTCACTAGAGCATACATAAAAAATGCTCAAATAACAAACTTAATTTATCCTTAACAAATATAAAAAATTAATAAAATTAAAAGGTTAAGGTAAAAATAATGTTTATATTTAGCTGTTTAAAATATAACCGTTGCAAAACTTCAAATAGAGTTAAAGCTTTAATTAGCTGGGATTCTTGGGGAATAGCTTGATTTAGGTTACATTATGGCAATTAACGGCCCTGCTATTTTGCGCATTTTTAATATCACTAAGGATTGTTTATGTTAGAAACACTACAAAAGTACCTTATCGCCCCGTCTATTTTATCTGCTGATTTTGCCCGTTTGGGCGAAGATGTTGAGCGTGTTTTAGCTTCTGGTGCAGATGTAGTTCATTTTGACGTGATGGATAATCACTATGTGCCAAACTTAACAATTGGGCCTATGGTGTGCAAAGCGCTACGTGATTATGGTATTACTGCGCCTATTGATGTGCATTTAATGGTTAAACCGGTCGATAGTTTAATACCGCAATTTGCTGATGCTGGTGCTTCAATCATTACTTTTCATCCTGAAGCGAGTGAACATATTGATCGCACTTTACAGCTGATCAAAGATCATGGTTGCCAAGCTGGTTTAGTCTTTAACCCTGCGACGAGTTTAAGCTATTTAGAACATGTGATTGATAAGCTTGATGTGATTTTATTAATGTCGGTTAATCCAGGTTTTGGCGGTCAAAGTTTTATTCCTCATACTTTGGAAAAACTACGCCAAGCACGGAAAATAATTGATGATTCAGGTCGTGCTATTCGTTTAGAAGTAGATGGTGGTATTAAAGTCGATAATATTGCGGCGGCGGCTCAAGCCGGTGCTGACATGTTTGTTGCCGGCTCTGCTATTTTTAATCAGCCAGATTACCAACAAGTAATTGAGCAAATGCGTGCCCAGTTAGAGGGTGTAAAATAATGAAGTATGAAGCCGCTTTATTTGATCTTGATGGTACTTTAGTTGATAGTGTTTATGATTTATATATAGCGATGAATCTGACTTTATCTGATTTAGCTTTTCCAATTGTAAGTCAGGGGTTGGTACAAAGCTGGGTTGGTAACGGCATTGAAATGCTGGTTAAGCGAGGCCTCAGTGGCGACATGAAAGTCAGTGAACACCTAGATCCAGCATTAGCAGATAAAGCAATTGCGCTTTTTTATGATCATTATGAGCAACAAGTAGGTGAATACAGTGTGCTTTATCAACACGTAGAAACAGGCCTTGCGGCGTTACGTGGTATACCAAAAGCGTTGATCACTAACAAAGCCCGCTGCTTTACTGAAAAGCTACTTGATAAGCTCGCTTTAAGAAGTCATTTTGAGGTGATAGTGTGTGGTGATGACATGGCCAAAAAGCCTTCACCAGAGCCTCTTTTATTTGCTTGTCAGCAATTAAATGTACCAGTGAGTCAAGCAATTATGATTGGTGACTCAAAAAGTGATATCTTAGCGGCGCAAGCGGCACATATAGACGTACTTGCCGTTAATTATGGTTATAACCAAGGTGAAAATCTTGCTGATTTGAATCCACAGTACCTCTGTGAGAATTTCTTAGATATAATACCTGTTCTTACCCAGCGTTAAGCGATTTTTTAATTTTAGCATTTTTTATTTTTGTAATATAAAGGAACATCATGAGTAAACCAGTAGTGTTAAGTGGCATGCAGCCAACCGGTGGAATGACAATAGGCAACTATGTTGGCGCTATTAACCAGTGGGTAAAGCTACAGGAAGAGTATGATAGTCACTTTATGTTAGCTGATTTGCACGCGATTACGTTACGCCAAGATCCAGAGCTTTTAAAAACCCGTGTATTAGATGGTATAGCTTTGTATGTTGCATGTGGTATTGATCCAGATAAAGCTGCTTTATTTGTGCAGTCGCAAGTGCCTGAACATGCACAGCTAGGTTGGGTACTAAACTGTTATGCGCAAATGGGTGAGCTTAACCGCATGACCCAGTTTAAAGATAAGTCAGCAAAGAACACCAGCAACGTAAACGTTGGTTTGTTTGCTTATCCGGTATTACAAGCAGCTGATATTTTACTTTATCAAGCGGCGCAAGTACCAGTAGGTGATGATCAAAAGCAGCACCTTGAACTAACACGCGATATCGCAACGCGCTTTAATAACTTATATGGTGAAGTTTTCACGATCCCAGAACCTTACATTCCAGAGTTTGGTGCGCGAGTAATGAGCCTGCAAGATCCACTGAAAAAAATGTCTAAATCAGATGAAAACCCAAATGGTTTTATCATGATGTTAGACGAACCAAAAAAGATCGAGAAAAAGCTTAAAAAAGCAGTAACCGATTCAGACGAGCAAGCGCGTATTTATTTTGATCGCACTGAAAAACCAGGTGTATCAAACTTACTAACACTTATGTCTGTTGCAACCAAGCGCTCAATTGAAGAGTTAGTGCCTGAATACGAAGATAAAATGTATGGCCATCTGAAAAAAGACACCGCTGACGCAGTAGTAAGCATGATCGAGCCAATCCAAGCGCGCTTTAAGGAGATCCGTGAAGATCAAGCATTGCTCAACAACATCATGAAAACCGGTGCTGAAAAAGCCAGCGCACGTGCAGAGATAACCTTAAAGTCTGTTTACAACGCGTTAGGATTTATTCCACGTCCGTAACGCTTGCTAATAACTAATCATATAAAGCCAGATGGTTCCAACTACAACGTAATATCTGGCTTTTTTGTAACTGCTATATACCGATTACAGCTCAATGAAGAGCGTAGGCAATCAATTTTTTGTTGTTTTAATGCTCTAAATTCTGTTCAATAGAAAAGTAATAGATATTGAGCAGTGCAGGGGCTGCTTAGATACAACAAGCACACAATTACATTTGTTTGATTTAGTTTATACTAAAAAGACTTTCCATAAATTTAAAACCCTTAGCATAAACGACAGCAACTCTGACAGATCGAGCATGTAGCGCCTCAGTCTACGAGCGACACTAAAATATAAACTGCGTGTTGCATAAAAACTAAAATGTTATATTTAAGGATAAAAAAATTGGGTCTTGGCGGGTGGGATGATGCAATACTAAAAAGCCTCTTATATGTGGGACTAGGTATTGCTATTTACGCTTTATTTAATAGTTTTACATCATTATCAGAGAACGATACTTTAGGCTTTGTTGTTACGTTATTGCTATACATCGGTGTGTATTTGCTTATTTCTATTGTTGGATGGTTAGTAATTGGATTCCCTCTCCATTTTGTAATCAGCAAATATACTAATGGTTCTTATTTATACTACGCTGCTTTGCCAAGTGTATTTGTTATACCGTGCTTGTTTTATAAAGGTTCGTTGTTGTTTGGTCTCGCAGCATTATTTCAAGCTTTAATATTTCGTTTTTTCGTTTACAAAAAAGCCTAATCAGATAGCCGGAGGTCACTAAACTCCAGAGTCTACATCATCCATCAAGCACTTTTATTATAAAGAAGTGGTATAGGCGGTTCATCTTCCGTAATAAATATTTATCCAAATATCTTTCAGTAACGTTAAACCTCGTGAAGCTAAATAGTCATTACCTAGTACAGCGTTAATTCCTTTTGTTTTGAGCTTCTACAAGGACCTCACTTCCAACGCTTACTTTTGGTACTTTGATACTAGTGCTCCCACATGATATGGCTAGTTGCTCGCTGGCACCCAGTTTCATTAAACCATCACACATGGCGAGACAATTATGAAGTGTAAAACAATACGTCAAGCGGTATCTTAATACATTGAAGTTGATTACAACAAATCAAGAAGGCATAGTATTTCTGGGCTATCTCAGCTCAGAAGTATTTTAACTAAAGAACATCGCTTAGTGCTGCGTTCAGTTCTAGTGCAAGGGACTAGACTTTAATTAAGATGGTGTTGAAGGAAATCAAATTTAGTGGATGATGTGATTTATGAGCAGAATTAATGTAACCGTCGATGAAGTGTATTTATCTTATAAGTTTAAGGGAGCTATTCTCTGTCATTTTGCTCTGGTTTTATTAGTAAGCACTTTTTGTTTTTTGTTATTTGAGTGGAGCTATTTGTCAGTCGATTTAATTCAGCTATTAAATAGATTGCCGATCTTTATAAATATCAATAATGCCTCTGCAAAGCCCGACTTTTATAATTGGCTTGCCTTTTGTGTGCTGGTTGATATGCCAATATACGTGTGTCAGTTATTTTTTTTAACGAAAGGGTTTGGCTTTGTTTATTTTGGCCCTAGCAATTGGGTTGTTCGCCTCAAGATAATCCTAGCTTTTGTTGTTCTATTGAGTGTGTTGCTTTTTTGGGTATTTGGCTGGGTTTTTACTTGGGACTTTAAAGGCCACAAAACGGATGACCTCTATAATCAAAAAGGTACCTTCATCTTATTAAATGTGTTGAATTTTTATTTATTTTGGTTACTGGTTTTTAGTTTAAAGACAGCGAAAAAGTATTAATAAATGAATACAAAGAAGATGAGTATAAAAAAGACGCCCATCAAGCGCTTTTTTATTAGCGGGGAGTGCAATGGGCGGTTTACCTCCCGCGATGGGGATTACCGTTTTACTTTAATTCACTGGCTTTAGTATTTTCCGCAGCTCGCAGCTCGCAACCCGCAGCCGCTATGGCGCTTTAATGCCTGGCGATTGGCAGGCTTTTACCGTAAAGCTGTAACCGTAAGGTTTGCTGTTATCTGGTGCAATTTCAACAATTTCGTAGTCGTTAATCTCAATCGATTTACTGTCGTCAGATTTTTTGCAACGGGAGTATTGGTCTGCTTCGTAGGTGTAAGCAAACATAGCAATTAACCGTTTGCTGCGTTCAAAGTAACCTTTGGTGTTAAAGAATAATCGTACGGATTGAGTGGTTTCATCTTCTTCCGTCGGAGTTACTGGCAGTGTGGAAGGTGTTTGGGTAATATTTTCACTTGGTAGTTGCCCATGTATTTTTTGGCTGAGCTCTTCTACAACTTCAACTTCTTGTTGCTTTGTTAGTGCTCGACTTGAGAGCTGCTTGCTGCTGACGAAGTTGCTTACTATGTCATCAAAAACGGCACCGGTATCTTTGTCATCAACAAAAGACATTAGATTGATTATTACAATCGTTGATAAAAAAAACCGTATAGAAGCTGTAAGTAAAGGTGAATAGCTTTGGCTAATAAACTTTACCCGCTGTGAACCAAACGGTTTGATGATTAAGAGCATAAAAATATAGAACGGCAATATCAATTGTAATAATAGTAATGTCGATAGAGAGATGCCCAACGCCCAGGGTGGTAAATAAAGTAGCGTGGCAAAATTGTGGGTGTAATTAAAATGTGTTGCTGAAACATGAGTTACATTATTCACAATGCCACTGGCATTGGCCAGTACAAAGTTGGCGATACTGGCATAGAAAATAAGTATAAGTGCTTTGCCAGCAAGTGAATGCCAGAGCTTATTGAACTTTGGCCAAAACTCAATAGTAAGCGCTACGATAGTGATACTGGCGCATAGCCAACCACTTTGAAAGATGATTAGGCAGATTAACGCCAATAAGTAGAGCTTTTGCGCGGTGTTAAGATTAAACCAAATAGCTTTACCTTGCTCATAAAAGCGCAGTTTATGAGGTTGCAAATTTTGCTGTTGTTGCCTCAGCTGTTTGTTTGCACGCCATCTGGCAATTTTTATGTATCTTAACACCGGCCAACCTTAGTACATAAAGCGAAAACCCTATTTTGATAATAGGGGTTTTAAATAGTGGCCAGTATGTGAACGCTCACATTCGGCTACTTCATCCGGCGTGCCTGCAATGAGGATCTCACCGCCGCCAGCACCACCTTCGGGACCTAGATCAATGATCCAATCGGCTGTTTTTATTACATCAAGATTATGCTCAATAACCACAATCGTATTACCGTGGTCACGCAGGCGATGCAGTACTACTAATAATTGTTCAATATCAGCAAAGTGCAAGCCTGTGGTTGGTTCATCTAAAATGTATAAGGTTTTACCTGTGTCACGTTTAGATAACTCGCGGGCGAGTTTAACCCGTTGCGCTTCACCACCAGAGAGCGTTGTCGCGGCTTGGCCTAAGCGAATATAAGACAGGCCCACATCCATTAAGGTTTTTAGTTTACGCGCAATGGCGGGTATTTTATCAAAATAGTCGTGTGCGTCTTCCACCGTCATTTCTAATACTTGATGGATGTTTTTGCCTTTATACTGCACTTCTAACGTTTCACGGTTATAACGTTGCCCTTTACAGACATCACATGGCACATATACATCAGGTAAAAAGTGCATTTCGACTTTGATCACGCCATCGCCTTGGCAAGCTTCACAGCGGCCACCTTTTACATTAAAGCTAAAGCGACCGACTTTGTAACCACGAGAGCGAGATTCCTGCGTGCCTACAAACAGTTCACGAATGCCAGTAAAAATACCGGTATATGTGGCTGGGTTTGAGCGTGGGGTACGGCCAATCGGGCTTTGGTCAATATCGATGACTTTATCAAAATGCTCAAGGCCGCTAATTGATTTGTACGGTGCGGCTTCGGCGGTGGTCGCTCCGTTTAGTTCGGTATGAGCAAGTTTGAATAAGGTATCGTTGATAAGCGTTGACTTACCAGAGCCTGATACGCCAGTAATACAGGTCATTAAACCAAAAGGTATTTTTAAATCGACATTTTTTAAGTTATTACCGCTAGCGCCAAACAGCTCTAACCACTTATCGTTGATTTTATGACGCTCTTTGGGAACTTCAATTTTGCGTCGGCCAGATAAAAATTGCCCTGTTACTGACTCTTCGCTAGCTAAAATGTCATCACGAGTACCTTGGGCAATGATATAACCGCCATGCACGCCAGCTCCAGGGCCTATATCAATAATATGATCGGCGGCACGTATGGCATCTTCGTCGTGCTCTACCACAATCACGGTATTACCTAAGTCGCGTAGATGGATCAGCGTTTGTAGTAAACGGTCATTATCACGTTGATGCAAACCAATCGATGGTTCATCAAGTACATACATTACGCCTACTAAGCCTGCGCCAATTTGGCTGGCTAAGCGAATACGTTGAGCCTCACCGCCAGATAAAGTATCAGCACTGCGCTCTAAAGAGAGATAATTTAGCCCTACGTTGATCAAAAACGATAAACGGTCGCGAATTTCTTTTAAGATTTTCTCAGCTATCTGGCCTTTTTGGCCCGTTAAGCTTAGTTGCTCAAAAAAGCTCATTGCTTCACCAATACTCATACTGGTGATAGCGGGTAAGTTAGTCTGACCGATAAATACACTGCGCGCTTCTTGGCGTAGGCGCGACCCTTTACAACTTGGGCAAGCTTGGCTGGTTTGATATTTAGCCAGTTCTTCGCGCACGGAATTTGATTCTGTCTCACGATAGCGGCGGTTCATGTTATTTAACACGCCTTCAAACTCATGGTTACGAGTGATCAGGTCGCCACGGTCGTTGCGGTAGTTAAAAGCAATTTTTGTATCGCCAGAACCTTCTAAAATGATTTTTTTAGCATCTTTAGATAGTTCCTGAAATGGCATTTCTAAATCAAATTTATAGTGCTCAGCAACGGCTTGTAGCATCTGGAAATAGTAAAAACTGCGTTTATCCCAGCCTTTTATGGCACCGCCAGATAAACTAAGCTCTGGGTTTTGAATCACTCGATTTGGGTCGAAATACTGACGAACTCCTAAACCATCACAACTTTGGCATGCGCCTGCCGGATTATTAAATGAGAATAACCGAGGTTCAAGTTCGGTCATGGCGTAGCCACACGTTGGGCAAGCGAAGTTGGCGGAGAGCAGCAGCTCTTCGGCGTTTGCGTCATCCATCGATGCAATAGTTGCTACACCGGCTGACAGCTCTAACGCGGTTTCAAACGATTCGGCTAAACGCTGTTGTAAGCCATCTTTCACTTTAAAACGATCGACCACGACTTCAATAGTGTGTTTTTTATGTAGTTCTAAAGTCGGTGGATCAGAAAGGTCGCATACTTCCCCGTCAATACGGGCGCGAATATAACCTTGGCTGGCTAGTTGCTCTAACAACTTAACGTGCTCACCTTTGCGCTCTTTCACAACAGGGGCTAGCAACATCAGCTTGCTGCCCTCTGGGAACGCCAGCACAGTGTCGACCATTTGGCTAACGGTTTGTGCAGCGAGTGGCAAATCGTGAGTAGGGCAACGCGGTTCACCGACACGGGCAAACATTAAGCGCAGGTAATCATATATTTCGGTAATGGTGCCAACGGTGGAGCGGGGATTATGTGACGTTGATTTTTGTTCAATTGAAATTGCCGGCGACAACCCTTCAATATGATCAACATCCGGTTTTTCCATTAAAGATAAAAATTGTCTGGCATAGGCCGATAAAGATTCTACATACCGACGCTGCCCTTCTGCATATAAGGTATCAAATGCTAAAGACGATTTACCCGAACCAGATAGACCGGTGATAACAATTAATTTATCACGGGGAATGGTTAGGCTGATGTCTTTTAAATTGTGCGTGCGGGCGCCTCGGACTTCAATGTTTTCCATGCTATCTCGTTTCATTACCAAATTGATTTACTGAGTATCTCATAATACGTGCGAAGATTAATCCTTGATCAATGAAAAATCATCGCATTGGGACGATTATTTCTCTGTAAGCTTGTGGTAGAATCCCTGCTCAAATTTTAATAGACAGCAAGAACACGCGAATCATGACAGCTTCTTCACTCAATTCACGAGAAAAACGCGCCGCAGTTTCCTTAGCGAGTGTGTTTGCATTTCGTATGCTTGGCCTATTTATGTTGATGCCAGTATTGGCGATTTATGGGCAAGAATTATCAGGATTTTCACCTATATGGATTGGTTTTGCGATTGGCGCCTATGGTTTAACGCAAGCTGTGTTACAAATTCCCATGGGTTGGTTATCGGATAAAATTGGCCGTAAAAAAGTCATTGTTGGCGGTTTAACTGTTTTTGCCATCGGTTCGGTGATTGCTGCCACGGCTGATTCAATGCAAATGGTCACGTTAGGGCGAGCATTACAAGGGATGGGCGCAATTGCCAGCTCGTTATTAGCTTTTGCTTCTGATTTGAGCCGCGATGAGCAACGACCAAAAGTGATGGCCGTGATTGGTATGAGCATAGGCATGAGCTTTGCTATTGCTATGTTACTTGGTCCAATGGTTGCCGCAGCGTGGGGCCTTGCTGGAGTGTTCTGGTTAACCGCTATTTTGGCAGTTGCGGGTATTTTTATTGTGTTGTTTTTGGTCCCCAAAGCGGTTAGCAAAGCCCCTAAAGGCGATACCTTAGCAAGCGTTAGCGATATTAAAAAACTCATTAAGCACCCGCAATTAGCGCGTTTAGATTTAGGGGTGATGCTATTACATTTGACCTTGACGACGATTTTTGTCGCCTTACCAGGGCAGTTAATTGCCAAAGGTTTAGCAGCACAAGCGCATTGGCAAGTATATATTCCCGTTTTATTACTGGCATTTTTATTAATGGCGCCAGTGATGATCATTGCGATCCGCAAAGAAAAAGAGAAACAGGCATTTGTTGGCTCTATCGCAGTGCTCGCTCTAAGTATGTTGGCAATGGCAATTGGTGTTGACTCAATCATCGGCATGGCGATGTGTATGCTGGCGTATTTTGTTGCCTTTAACTTTTTAGAAGCGACAATGCCGGCATTAGTATCGCGCTTAGCACCTGCTAGCCAAAAAGGCTCGGCGATGGGAGTGTTTTCGTCAGGACAATTTTTTGGTGCATTTTTAGGTGGTATTTTAGGCGGTTACGTTGCGCAATCAACAACGCCGCAAGCAGTGTTTGCCGCAGCCGCAGTTGTTGGGGTAATATGGCTTATCCTTGCGTGGAATATGCAAGTCCCGCCACGCAGTAAAATGATAAGCTTAATGACAGAATTAAGTAACGAGCAGCAAGCGCAAACCCTTGCTTCTCGTTTAGTTGCTTTACCAGGCGTAATTGAAGCAACAGTAGTCTGTGATGAAAATCGCAGTTATTTAAAGATTGATGATAAAGAATTTGACCTAGACCAAGCCCGCAAAGTGGCTGGTTTAATATAACGTTTATAGGAGAAAGGTCCATGGCACGCGGTGTGAACAAAGTAATCTTGGTTGGTAATTTAGGTCAAGATCCAGAAGTGCGTTATATGCCTAACGGCAATGGTGTAGCGAATATTACTCTAGCTACGTCAGATAGCTATAAAGACAAAAACACCGGTCAAATGGTTGATAAAACAGAATGGCACCGTGTTGTGTTTTTTGGCAAGTTAGCTGAAATTGTTGGTGAATATTGCCGTAAAGGTTCACAAATTTACGTTGAAGGCAAACTTCAAACCCGTAAATGGACTGACCAACAAGGCCAAGAGAAATTCACCACTGAAATCGTAGTGGATGGTTTCACTGGTCAAATGCAAATGTTAGGTGCCCGTGGTGGCGACCAACAAAGTGGCGGTTACCAAGGTGGCCAACAGCAAAGCCACGGTGGTCAATCTCAAGGTGGTTACGGCCAACAACAGAGCGCACCGCAGCAAAGCGCACCACAACAAGGTGGTGGGTATGCTCAGCAGCAAAGTGCAGCACAGCAAAGCGGCGGGTATGCACCAGCGCCACAACAAGCGCCAGCAGCTCGTCAGCAACCAGCTGCAGCACCACAGCAAAGTAATCAATACCAAGGTGGCGGCGGCTATGCTCCACAAGGTGGTGGACAAGCGCAAGGTGGTTTTGCACCTAAGCCACAAAGTGCTCCGCAAGGCGGCGCATCAAATCCAATGGAACCACCTATCGATTTTGATGACGATATCCCGTTCTAACCAAAGACAAAAGTAAAAATGTTTAAAAAATCCTTTGAAGCCACTGTTTAGTGGCTTTTTCAATTTCATAAGTATTTATAATTTTATTAGTACTTATGAAATAATGTGGTAATTATTAATGAAAGCCTCTTTAAATATTAAGTTTAAAGGTTTTTTTTGTTATTACGCAAACAAGAATAAGCAGGGGGATTAAACATTTTTTAAATCTCCAGCTTAACCTGAAAATCATTTAATTTAATAATATAACTGATAGTTTAATAATAGTTTGCAGACTAAATTGTGCTTTTAGAATATTAAATCAAAATTTGCCTCATGATGAATCTCAAGGCAATATTAAAGAAAGCGTAAAATTGTGTCTAAAACAAAAGATGAATACCATCGTAGGCATTAAGTAAAGGAATACATTTATTTCTAAGTCATTGACTATTATTGAAGACAATCTAGAACTTGCAGCATTGCTTAAGAGTTTTTTTGAAAAGCATGGCTTTTTGGTTAACACGATATATAGCGGTTCTAGTGGCTTAGAGTATGTGCTGTTACATCAACCTGATTTTGTCCTATTAGATTTGATGCTTCCCGAAGTGGATGGCTTTGAGGTGTGTCGTGCTTTACAGAATAAGTATTTTGGTAAAGTGATTATCTTAACGGCTAGTAATGACGACATCGATGAGATCACCTTACTGGAAATGGGGGCTGATGACTTTATTCAAAAGCCGGTTAATCCTCGAATTATATTGGCTAGATTTCGCAAGTTGCTCAGATTAGCTCAAGGAGTTGAGAGTAAAAGAAAATTGGATCATATACTCAATGTTGGGCCGTTTAAATTTAATTTGCTCACCAGAGTTGTAAGCCAATCCGATATCAAACTTGAGATGTCGGATAGTGAATTTGATCTCTTCTATTTTTTAGCTTCACATGTAGATTCTATAATTAGTCGCGATGATATTTCTCGGCAATTATATGGCAGGGAATTTGATGGATTAGATCGCACAATTGACAATAAAATAATGAAAATACGCAAAGTCATTGGGGATAATATACCTTATCGCCACCTCATTACAGTTAGGGGGAAGGGGTACATTATTGTCAATAGCAAGGAAACCGAATGTTGTTAATACGCTTTGGGGTAAAGAGCTTAATTTTCATTTTGATATTTTTAACGATTAATCCCCTTTTAACTTCACTTGCTACGGATTATTTTTCTACTGAATTGAAGCAAGATGTGGAATTAGACTATAGAGCCTACATTTATGCTTTAGATGCAGCTCGCCCAGCACTGAGCAATGAACAATGGCTTGCTTTGCTAAAGCGAATCTCGGAGCAAAGCAACCTAACTGTTAAAACTATTAGTACCCCAGCTTCAGAACAGACGCAAACTATACTTGTAGAAAATGTTCATGATGGGAATTTGCAAGCTGTTACAGCAAAAATACAGGGGAATGAGTTAATTCAATTTTCAGCATTTAGAGTGAAAGATAATGTCGAGACCATTCTGTTTTTTATTCAATATGGGCTGCCTTTGGGTTTAATATTATTTCTTTTTTTATTGCATACACTTTGGCTGCAATACAGACTTTTTAGATTAGAGCTTGCAAGCAAACTAATTGCAAAGGGCCAATTATCGGGGCGTGCTGATACTGGACTTTTCGCTATTGGACGTGTAAATGAAACTTTCAACCACATGGCAGAGAAGTTGGAGCGCTTGTTTGCTCAGCAAAGGCATATGATAAGAGCAATTTCTCACGAACTAAAAACCCCTATTTTTCGATTGCAACTGAAGCTTGAGCTGTTAGATAAGTCCTCAAATAATGAAAAGCTTATTTACGAGTTATTTGAGGAATGTGACGAACTGGATACTTTAGTCCATGAAATATTAGAATATAGTAAAGTAGAGCAGTTTTCTTCATCTTTGAATTTTACTGAAATTAATTTGAGCAATTCACTTCAAAACTATGCGAAGTCTATAGAAAAGTACTGTAACCATCCTATTATTTTGGATGTCCAACAATCTATATTTGCGCGAGTAGATAACGCTGGTATCAAAAGAGTTATACATAATTTAGTTGTTAACGCGGATAAGTACGCTGTAGAGCAGATTCATGTGTCACTACTTAGGCAAGGTAGACGTTTGCTGTTGACAGTTGAGGATGATGGAATAGGAATTGCCAAGGGCAAACGAGAGTTAGTTTTTCAACCCTTTTATACCGTTGATGAAAGTAGGACAGGTAAGCGCCATGGTGTGGGTCTAGGGCTTGCAATCGTAAAAGAAATTTTGTCTAGCCATGATGCGAATGTAAAAATAAGTAAAAGCCAGTTTGGTGGCGCTTGTTTGACTATTGATTTGTCTAGTTGTTTTGTCGAATAGGCATTACGAAACTCTGACATTAAAGTGACAAACCGAGAGTGCTTTGAATATTAGAATAACTTCTTATTTCAATTTATAGGAAGTTGTAATGATCAAATGTATTGCTAAATTAGTCGTCACCATATTTTGTATCAGCTTACTTGGATGTAACTCTGATAGTGATCAAAGTGACATTATAAAAGAGCAGCGAAATGAGCTTTGGTATTCGGATATTTATGGTGAAATAAAACAGATCAGCGGTGATTCCGTTGTTACTTGGCAGGTAACAGGAGCTTTCTGTTATCCAATAATTACTTTAGACCCCTTGCCACTTTTTGATTCTTTTAGCCAAAAGTATAAAGACCAACTTATTTATGAACGACCGTATGATAGTGGTCCTGCTTCATATAGATCTATACAAAACATTGAAGATGTTTGCACTGACGGCATACTAGATACAATCGCCGGTAACAGCTATGAATTTGATGCCGAAGTTATTTTTCAGTTGTTTTGGCTAGATATGCAAAATCACTACGCCTTTTTTAAGGAGCGTAACATTGATTGGGAGCATATCTATGAAGTGTACGCTCCTAAGTTACATGGAAATGACGAAGAGCAGTTAATTAATATAATTAGTGAAATATTAGAAATTTTGAGTGATGGTCATACTCGCTTGTATTATAACTTAGACGAAGAGCCAATAAGCTTTGAAGCTAAGTTAACACTTGCAAAACGACTGGAACAAGAAGCGCATGATTTAGAGTTGAAAGGCGAAGCTGCTGAGAATTATATTATCGAGCAAACTGTACTTGTTAGAGAAAATATTACGCAGTACCTAAATAAAGCAACTCAGCCAGCGTTTATTGCACGTAATACACTGAACTCATTTAGCCCAAACTGGGGGATCATTGATGTTGAAGGTATTCAAGTTGGATATCTATCACTTCCTCACTTTGTAAACTTTATTGAAACAGAGAGCCTCGAGCGCCAAGATATCAGTTATGCGAACGAAGCATTTAATAACTTGCTCGATGAGGTTTTTATTGCATTGGATGGTACGCAAAAATTGATAATTGATATTCGTGATAATGAAGGCGGCTATGATATTCAAGCCTTGGAATTAATCAAAAGGTTTATATCTGGTAATACCTTAGTTTGGGATATTAGTACTTTTTATGCTGGTAGCCTTCATGAACTAGTTACTGTTTATGCGGAACCTGATAGCAGACCATACTATCAAAATGATATCTACTTACTAACGTCAAATGGTACTTTCAGTGCAGGCGAGAGTTTTGCGCTTGCTATGTCAACGCTTCCTAAGGTTACTTTGGTTGGAGAACCCACTGCAGGGGCCACATCAGATACCTTCCCTCGTATGTTACCTAATGGTTGGGCCTATGAACTTAGTAATGAATACTATAAAAATGGTGAGGGGCTAAATGCTGAAGTGCTCGGTGTGCCTGTTGATATTGAGGTTGACCCTTATGATAAATTCGCAAGAGGCGAGAAAAAGGACCTTACGATAGAGAAAATAATTACGCTGCTAACTGAAGACTAAACATAATATGGAACTCGTCTTTATTTGAGGTCTGTCTGTATAATGGCTTTTATGTTAGATAATAGCTTGTATTTATTTAGTAAATCTCGTTTTAAGAGTTTTTCGGTTGATGATGAACCTTTAGCTTTTACGTGTAATACTGGGGAGTTAAACGAATATCAATAAAATTGATGGCTTCAGAGTGATTGTAATAAACCTTTCGAAGTCATTACCATATTTGCTGTCTTAGATAACTGTTGACTAAATAGATAAAAATTACAAACAAGTGAAACATCATAAGTGTTTTGTTATTTTTAGGAGGCAATTGTGATGCGCTAAAAATTATAAATATTTATTCTGACTTAGGTAGCTAAAAATGCGATGGTTTTATTCATCATAATGTTCGTTAACATTTAAACACCGCTCTCAGCCTTGTGTTTATAAGGATCTTGAACAACACTTTAGCTATTGATACAAATAGCGTAATAGCCATGGTGACTCAATTTAAAAATGCTCAAGTGCGGATGTTCAGTCTTTATGTAATTGCTTTTATGCTTTTACTAACAGTATTTAATCTTTTTTTAGGGGAGATATTGCATCAAAAAGTACACATCACTGGGAGCCAATTAGCTAAACAGATCTACAACTTAAAATTGCAACCAATTGCAGATAAAGAGATCATTGCCGCACTTGCTGAAAGTCATGGTTTTATGCTTGAATCAGGCAGTGATTCGTTTCATTATTCTGCTTTTATGGCCCAAAAGAGTGATATCTTTAAATATAAAACGGTTAGTTTAAAGCTTTATCATTTGCCTTTTTGGGTTGTTGAAAGCCCACTATTTATTTTATTAAACCTAGTGATGATTGGCGCTGCTATTTGGAGTTATCGCTGGTGGCGACTGCTATTTAAACAGCGCGATGGTGTAGATTCAATTGCATTATTAACTGGTGGTAAAGTATCAAGCAGCCAACAAGCGCCTAAAGATGTGGTTAAATTAGCACTAAATGATATTGCTATTAATAGTACAAAAGTACTGACAGCCAAGCGAAAATTAAGTTCCGCTGACGATGTTGCAATTACCGCAATGTACGGTATCCAAAATAATCATAACCACCTTTTTGCTTTACTTTATTGGACACAGCCATTTCCAGATAACGTTGATTTAGAAAGCCACTTTAAACTTATTGTGAGCAAAGGCTTTAAAGAGTTATCTCGGGTATCAGTTAAGTTGTTATCTTCAGGTGGGCTGGCAATTACCTTGGAGAATATACCTCAACCTGATATCGATGCTTACACTAAGCGCTTGCATCAAATTATTTATCAGGCTTCTTTGCTTTATCGCGGTGATTTATCTCGCAAAGAAATTAAAATAGGCGTATGTAATTACCGCGATGGTGCCGATCAAACTGTGGTTTATCAGCTAACTAAATCAGCACTCGCATTAGCAAAACAAAGCCCATGGCAGCATACTCATCGGGTACCGTTTAACCATACGCGTTCAACGGTGCTGGCAAATAGCGATGAGAACTTAGCTGATTACATTGGCAAAAAGAAATTTATGTTGTTTTTTCAGCCGTTATTTGAGTTCGCCAGTGGTGATATTTTACAGCATGAAGCTTTGATCCGGGTTCGTCATAAGTCTTTAGGGATGCTTTCTGCTAAGCAATTTATTCCTCAACTAAAAAATGATTCAGCGATTGTTTTATTGGATAAAACAGTATTGGATCAAGTTGTTAAGTTATTAGAAAGTGAAACAAGTGCGTTAACCGTGAGTATTAACTTACACGCATTTAATTGGTTTTCTGATGATTATTGGCGCTGGTTTGGACAGAGAATGAAAAATGTAAAAGGCGCTGATAAACTACAGTTTGAGATATCGGAGGTGGATTTTTATCAACATCAACAGCGATTGAATTTTGCTTTTAGTACAATTAAATCAGTGGGAAGCTCAGTATCAATTGATAATGTTTCATCGCACGATAAAATCGCTTTATTAGCGCCTTACAAAGGGATCAAAGGACTCAAGCTTAGCTATGATTTAATCCACGACATTGATAAAAATGTAACGCAGCAAAAAGTGGTGCGCCAAATTGTAGCCAGTGCAGAGCGAGTGAACTTACCCGTATACGGTGTTGGCGTGGAAACCCAGCAAGAACTCAATATGCTTAAAAAGCAGGGCGTGCTTGGCGCACAAGGGTTTTACTTTACCGAACCTTTGCAAGAGTTTACTAATGTCACGGTAAATTGATTTTTAGCTCATTAAGTGCATGAACTCAAGTTATTAAGCCACGATAACGCAGCCCGTTTAATCCTTGCAGGCCACCGGTATGAATGGCAATGATGTTACTGCCTTTAGGAAAATAATCCTGAGCGATTAACTGCCATAAAGCGTGCATCATTTTTCCTGAGTAAATCGGCTCGAGCGGGAGTTGATGTTGGCTTTGCATCTGCAGGCAAAATTGCCAAAGTTCAGGGCTAAACTTGCCATAGCCACCGCCATGAAACTGGGTGAGTAATTGCCAGTTTTGCTGTTGTGCTGCTACCGGGCTGAGCGATTTTATTTCATCGATTAAATACTCAGCTTGCTTTAATACCGCGACTCCTAAAACCTGTGTGCTGTTATCGCAGCCTTCAATTAACCCTGCCAGTGTGCCTCCGCTCCCCGTTGGACAGATAACATAGTCGGCGACGGGTAATGACTGCGCAAGCTTTTTACAACCAAGTAGAGCGGCTGTGTTTGTACCGCCTTCTGGCAATAGGTAGGCATTAGGAAAGCGAGTTTGTAATTGCGCTAAATAATCAGCATTGTGTCGCTCACGATACTCTAAGCGGGTAACTGGGTGCAGTTGCATACCGCATTGTTTGGCGAATTGTAAGGTCGGGTTTTGCTGATCAAGTTCAGGGCCGCGAATAATGCCATGGGTTGTTAAGTTAAAATGCTTTCCTGCGGCAGCACAGGCATGGATATGATTTGAAAAAGCGCCACCAAACGTTACTAACTCCTGTTTATTTTGTGCTTGCATCTCAATTAAGTTGTACTTGAGTTTTCGCCATTTATTACCGCTAATGAGCGGGTGTAGCAGATCATCACGTTTAATGCATAATGAAATATTTCTTTTTTTTAACTTGGTACTATCTATTTGTTGTATCGGGCTATTTTCATCAATAGTGAAAGAGTTATGCATTCAAGTTCCTTTTTTCTTATGTGAAAACTTGCGGGCTAGTAAAAATATACGATACTTAAAAAATCAATAGCCAACATAAGTAGCTATATGAAAAAGAAGATTTTTTCATTATTTCCTTGGTTGCAACAAGGGTTAGATTCGAATTGTGTAATAGGGATAGCTACATATGCAAAAACAGTGAATGCTGTAAGCTTAAAACGCTTGCAGGGGCACTGGCAAATCGATAAAACCCACAGTGTTGTAGTGACAGAACCTCGGGATTATACAAAAGCAATTGTAACTTGTACAAATGAAGTTAGTAAGCTGCGTTGTGCGATTAATTTAGTGATACCTCACCACTATTATCAAATTGTGCAAATGGAAAAACCTAACCTGACAGATGACGAAATTGTGCAGTCGTTACCATGGACTACGAAAGACCTTGTCAACGTTGCGCCAGAGAATATCATCGCAGACTTTATTGATTATCCCATCTCATTACCAATGCAAGCGAATAAAATGAATGTGTTTATTACTGATAAAACACAGATTCAGCCGTTCATTAATAGCTTTGCAGATACCAACGCAATTTTACGCTCAATGACGTCAGAAGAAATGGTATTACTCACTTTATTTGGTAAAGATAAAGATGCGCATATGTTGGTGGTGCAGCATGTTGAACATGAGCCGAGAATATTGATTATTTGTGACGGTAAGCTTGTATTGGCAAGGCGGCTAAATGGCTTTGTAGGCATTACAGAAAAAGATCAAAATAGTGCGTTCATTGACGCTTTAGGTTTAGAGGTACAACGGTCGATGGATTTTTTTGAAAGTCAGCTTAAGCAGCCCCCTATACGCAGTATTCAGCTGCAATGCGACGATTTATCTTCTTTAACACTCAGAGCTGAGCTTGCAGAGCTATTACAAGTTAAGGTTGTTGATTTTCAACCTAACCTTGCCTTATCAGAGGGTTTAGATAGTCAGTACTTCTATGCCCTAGCTGCAGCTATATCTATGGCTGAAAGTAAAGAGCCGCGCAATGAAGAATAGAATTAATTTTTACCAAAAATCACTACGTCCTCGTCGTGACTTAATGCCATTGCAAAGTTTATTAGCTCTGTGGGGCATAGCGTTATTTGTTATTGCCATAAGTTGGGGTGGGTTTGCGTTATCAGTTCACTTTAACCAAATAGAGGCGCAACAAACTGAATTAACATTAAATGAAATGAGCACCCAGTTACAAGCTGTGAAAGCTAAATTAGATGAGAAACAAAATAAAGATCAGTTTGTTAAGCAGTTAAAAAAGATGGAACAAGAAATTGCCCACAAACAACAAGTGTTTGGTTACTTGGAGGCTGCACAAACTTTATCGAGTATGGACTATAGCCAAGTGATGCTTGATTTAGCGCGTTACCATGTGGCAAGTATTTGGTTAACCCAAGTAACGTTTTCTGAGCAAACAGTGACTTTAAAAGGGCAAGCAAGTCAATCGGCTCAGTTACCTATTTGGTTGAGTAGTTTAAAACAATCAAGATACTTTGCAGGTAAAGAGTTTTCGGTTTTAGAGTTTGAAGATAAAAACGGCTTAAGTGAATTTAATGTAGCTACAGAGGTTGCAGCTAAGGAGGACAGCCATGAAAACTGAAAAATCCTCTCGTAGTTGGCCTATTTGGGTGAAGTATCAAGCGCGTTTTGCTGCACTGCAAATAAGAGAAAAATTGGCTATTTTATTTGCTGGGTTATTTATTATTTTATATTTAGGCTATCTATTTATTGTCGAGCCGACGCAAATTCAAGCAAATAAACAGCACCAAGCTAACACTCAAGCACAACAAAAAATAACTCAAAATAGAACACAATTAGCGATGTTAGAGCAAGCTCTAAGTAATGATTACACAAAAGAATTACGTTCTCAAATAGAACGGGCAAAGAGTGAATTGACTATTGCTGATGAAAAATTGAGCCAATTTAGCAAAGGCTTTGTCAGCGCTGAACGGGTTCCTAATATGTTGCAGCAGCTATTAAAAGAAAGTACCGAGGTTAAGGTTGTTAGTTTTAAAGTGTTAGAGCCTAAAGCTGTCGATGTTACTAAGGTTGGTGCAAACGAAGCTAAAACACTGTTTTTTGAACATCAAATGGTGCTCACATTACAGGGACAGTATTTTAACTTGCAACAATATTTAGCATCGCTAAAACAAAGTAAAGAAAAACTCTTAATCCAGCGTTTTGACTATCAAGTAGAGGATTACCCTCGGGCGCAATTAATCATACATATAGCAACGGTGAGCGCGAATGAAAAATTTATTGCTCTTTAGTGTGCTTGGGTTATTTGTTTGCTCAGCAGACGTGGTTGCGCAGCAGTTGGCCGATCCAACTAAGCCACAAAATTTGCTCGCTACTAGCGTAGTTAAAAATCAGCAAAGTAGCCTCAAGCTGCAATCAATAATTAAAAGGTCAGGCCGCTATAAAGCGATTATTTCAGGACAGATTTATACCGTAGGCGATCAAATAAATGACTATAAAGTGCTAACCATAAGCTCTAAGCAAGTTGTGTTAGCGAATGACAATAAGCAAATAAAATTAGATTTATATGATTATGAAATTAAAAATTAAATTACCTAGTCAGCTGACTATTTTATTGCTGTTACCTATCTACCTTGGTGGTTGCCATAGTTTTGCTCCAGGTAAAGAAATAAAGCCCCATATTGAGCAAGAGCTCACAGCTCAGCCTGAGCAGCAAACTACAGTAGCTCCGTTGACAGTGCCCGATGAAGTTACGCAAAGCTTATTATCGTCATTTGATAGCGAGCAAAGCCTTAATACAGAGTTGGCAGTTAAGCGTTTTGAAGTGGCTGCAAATGAAGTAGAAGTGCGCGCTTTCTTTGCTGGTTTAACTGACGATACGCCATATAGCGTTGCTATACACCCAGAGGTAGCTGGCACCATTAGTCTCACATTAAAAAATGTTACCTTTGATGAGGTAATAAATGTAATTAAACGTATGTACCCGCTTGATATTGTTCACGAAGGACGAGTTGTACAGGTGCTACCTGCAAAAATGCGCACTGAAACAATACCTGTTAACTATTTAATGATGAAACGTAGTGGTCAGTCTACGGTAAGTGTTGTTGCTGGTGGTGTGAGCCAAATGGCTGATAATAATAATTCTAATCAAAGCAATAGTTCGAATAACTATAACAATAATAATCAACAAGATAGTGAGTTTGGTAATAATCAAAATATTGAACTTAACGGTTCGCGTATTCAAACCACTAACAGTAATGACTTTTGGAAAGATCTAGAGCTGGCTTTAAAATCCTTGATTGGCACCGGTGATGGGCGCTATGTTATCGCCAGCCCACAAGCCAGCTTAGTAACGGTTAATGCATTACCGAGTGAAATAATGCAGCTAAAGGACTTTTTGCGGCAAACCCAAGAAAACTTACAGCGACAAGTGATTTTAGAAGCCAAAATAGTCGAAGTCACGCTTAAAGATGAATACCAGCAAGGTGTTAATTGGAACGAAATTGCGGGTTCAATTGGCAGTACAAGTCTGTCGTTCGCGACCACTGCAGCAGGGCAAATTAGTAATAGTATTACGGCCGCTCTAGGTGGTGTATCAAACTTAGTTATTAATAACGCAGACTTTACTGGGGTGATTAGCTTATTAGAAACTCAGGGCGATGTACAGATGCTTTCAAACCCCCGAGTGACTGCGACTAATAACCAAAAAGCGGTCATTAAAGTAGGTCAAGATGAGTATTTTGTTACGAATGTTTCAAGTACCACTGTAACAGGGAATGCCACCACAACAACCCCAGAAATTGACCTAACTCCTTTCTTTTCAGGGATTGCCCTCGATGTAACCCCACAAATAGACAAATACGGCTCAGTGATCTTACATGTTCACCCCTCCGTCACTCAAACTGAAGAGCAACAAAAGGTCATTACCCTTAATAATGATGAGTTTATTTTACCGTTAGCACAAAGCAACATTAGGGAATCAGACACGGTAATTCGTGCGCAAAGCGGTGAAATTGTTGTGATTGGTGGCTTAATGCAAACGATAACCACCGATGAAGAGTCTAAAACACCGGTATTAGGTGATATCCCCTTATTTGGTAATTTATTTAAAAGTATTAGTAAACGCCAAGAAAAGAAAGAGCTCGTTATATTGCTAAAGCCAACAGTTGTAATGCCAGATACGTGGAAAAAACAGCAAACACGCAGCCGCCAACTACTTAATACTTGGTATGAGAACTAGCTATGTATTTGAGCTTTTTTAATTTAAGTGAAATGCCTTTCACCTTAACCCCTAACACCGAGTTTTTCTGTGCGCTTGCACCGCATAATGAAGCAATGCAGGTGCTTATTACTGCACTTGAAATGGGAGAGGGGTTTATTAAGGTAGCAGGAGAGGTCGGCACGGGTAAAACTTTATTGTGCCGTAAATTACTTAATCAAATTGAGCATGATTACACCGTTGCTTATCTACCTAACTCATATTTAAGCCCAGATGAGCTACGCTGGGCACTCGCTGTAGAGCTAGGTATGGACGTTGATAAACAATTAGATCAGCAAGCACTAAGTCAGTTGATCAATCATCATTTATTAGCGTTACAAAAAGAAGGCAAAAAAGTTGTTTTACTGATAGATGAGGCGCAAAGCCTAAGCTGGGATGCTCTTGAAGCGTTACGACTATTTACCAATATTGAAACTGAAAGCGAAAAACTGATTCAAGTGGTGCTGTTTGGGCAGCCCGAATTAGACGAAAAACTAGCGCATACACGGGTTCGCCAATTACGCCAGCGTATTAGCTTTTCTTACCAGCTAAGACCAATGACTAGCGGCGAAGTAATTTACTATATTAATCATCGATTACAGGTCGCAGGTTTTAAAGGTGCACCGCTATTTACCAAGCAATTAGGCTTAAAAATAGCGCAAGCAAGTCGTGGTATTCCTCGGTTAGTAAATATCTTATGTCATAAAACCTTGCTGCAAGCTTACGGTGAAGGGCTCACCGCAGTAAGTAGCCGGCACATAAAGCTTGCGGTAAAAGACACCGAAGATTGCACCGTGAATAATTACATCAATGGTTGGAATATTGCAGTGGTGAGTCTATCGGCTATTGCCATTATGATAATTTGGGCGTGGAGGCAATGGCTATGAGTGTCATTAATTCTATGCTTAAAAATATTGAGCAGCGACAGCCAACAACTTCGTTAAATGAGCAAGGTACAGTTGTAGTAGACCCTGTTTATGATTCGCATGGTGTTATTAAAAAGCTACTAATAATCGCCATTGCCTTGTTAGTGGTTGTATTGAGCTATATTTATTTACCTACAGCAAGTGATGATGCTGCTCAATTACCAGAACGAATGGATCTAGTTACCAAAGCTCAAAGCTCAAAAGAGGCTGAGCAAAATAACACGCCAGTGTTAATTAATGCTCCTGTGGTGAGTAACTCTGATGTAATTAAACCAGTTGCTAAAGTAGAACCCATTATTGAAGAAGTCGCAGCGGTAAAAACGGACACCAAAGAGCCGTTTGTAGCTGAAAAACCCATGGTTGCAGCTATCACGGTTGAGCCAAATACAGTGCCTAGTGCCAATAAACAAAGTAGTTTTCAGGTTAAAAAAGTGACTCAGCAACGAACAGAGCAACAGCAAATAGCTGAGCTACTGCGCCAAGCTAAGCAAGCCCTCGAATTTGGTTTATATCAGGAAGGCATAGATGATTTAAGCCAAATTCTTAATCGAGATAAAGGGAATATAGCTGCAAGAAGTTTACTCGCAGCAACTTATTTTCAGCAGCAAGATATTTTATCCGCGCAAAGTATTTTAGAACATGGCATTGCGTTTGACTCGCAAGTACTCGAGTGGCGAGTGCAGCTTAGTAAAATTTATATTACGCGCAAGCAATATTCAGTGGTACAACAATTATTAAGCGATGATTTTGATAGCCAAGGTGATGCGCAATATTGGGCGCTTAAAGGCACTGCTGCGCAGCAGTTAGGTGATCATACTCGTGCATTGGTTTGCTTTGAGCAATTAACACAGTTACAGCCTCAGCAAGGTAAATGGTGGTTAGCTATGGCGACTTCTAAAGATGCACAAGGTGATTACCTCTCGGCGAAACGTTATTACCTAGCTGCAATCGAAGTGGGTAACTTAAACCCTGCAGTGTTAAAACATGCAAAGCAACGTTTGCAGACCTTAGGAGGTGTGTCATGAGACCCAGTCTACGTCTAAGGTTAGGTGATTTATTAGTTGAAGAAAACATGATCACTGAAGCGCAATTGAGTGAAGCGTTAAACGTGCAGGCTGCAACCGGGCGTAAGCTAGGTGCAACGTTAATTGCTCTTGAGTTTATTAGTGAGCCACAATTACTAAGGTTTTTAGCTCAGCAATTAAAAGTTCCCTTTTTAGATATTTCGCAACGCAAAATCTCACCTGAAGTATCCAAGTTGCTTTCTGAAGTAATGGCGCGCCGCTATAGAGCGCTCGTTATAGAAGATAATGGTGACTCAGTACTTGTGGGGATGAGTGATCCGGCCGATTTAAGAGGGCTTGATCAACTCGCACCAATTTTAGCGCCAAAGCGAATTGATTTAGCGGTAGTGCAAGAAAGTCAGATCATGACTGCTTTTGATAACGTTTACCGGCGGACAGAAGAAATTACCAGCTTTGCCGAGCAGTTACATGAAGAGTACGAAGATGTAGAAGAGTTTGATTTAAATTCGTTAGGTGATGAATCCTCTGATGCTACCGTAGTGAAGCTATTACAATCGATTTTTGAAGATGCTGTACAAGTCAGAGCATCAGACATCCATATTGAACCAGATGAAGGTATGTTACGGATTCGTCAACGCGTCGACGGAGTGTTGCAGGAGCATGTACTCAATCAAGTTAAAATAGCCTCAGCATTAGTGCTGCGGCTTAAGTTAATGTCTGGTTTAGATATATCAGAAAAACGCTTACCGCAAGATGGCCGTTTTAATATTAAAGTGCATACACATAGCATTGATGTGCGTTTGTCTACTATGCCGGTGCAATATGGTGAGTCGGTTGTAATGCGGCTATTAGATCAATCTGCAGGGCTATTATCATTAGATGAAACGGGTATGCCAGCAGCGTTGCTAAAGCGGTTTCGCTCAATCTTAAAGCGTCCTCATGGCATGATTTTGGTAACAGGGCCTACAGGTTCAGGTAAAACAACCACTTTATATGGGGCGTTAAGTGAGCTAAATCAGCCAGAAAATAAAATAATAACTGTAGAAGATCCGGTGGAGTATCGTATTGGCCGGATAAACCAAGTGCAAATTAAAAATAAAATAGGGCTTAGTTTTGCCAGCATATTAAGAACAGCATTACGGCAAGACCCCGACATCTTAATGGTGGGGGAAATGCGTGATAAAGAAACGGTTGATATAGGCCTGCGGGGCGCGTTAACAGGGCACTTAGTGCTTTCAACTTTGCATACTAATGACGCTATAACCAGTGCTATGCGGCTAATTGATATGGGAGCACCAGCCTATTTAGTTGCCAGCTCACTAAGAGCCATCATTGCCCAGCGCTTAGTTAGGCGAGTCTGTGATAACTGCAAACAACGATACTACCCTGATGTGCAAGAAGCGAGTTGGTTAAAGTACCTAAATGTTGATGTAGACAATACCGCATTTTTTCATGGCAAAGGCTGTACTGCGTGTAACCACTTAGGTTACAAAGGGAGAGTCGGTATTTTTGAGTTACTCGAAATGGATGAAGCTATGATGGAGTGTCTTCGTCAAAATGACACTCAAGGCTTTGCTCGGGCTGCCAAGAACAACCCTTACTTTGCGCCGTTATCTACCATGGCGTTAGGGTATGCCAAGCAGGGGATAACCACTTTAGATGAAGTATTTAAAGTCGCTGAATATATCCCTGAATTGATAGGAGGTGATGATGCACCTTTATAACTATCAAGCTAAAGACCAAAAAGGCATTTTAATTAAGGGGCAACTTGAAGCTGCCAGCCAGGCAGGTGTTGCCGACAGCTTGTTAAAACGCCAATTTACGCCGATCTCGATTACCCAAATCGATAAAGAAAGCGACATTAACCTTCCGCTTGCGCAACTATTCAAAGAAAAAATAGGCCTGGCAGACATGATTATGTTTTCGCGGCAAATGTACTCGTTGCTCAAAGCTGGCATCCCGATTATTCGTGCCATGGTGGGGTTAGCTGATACCACACAAAATAAAGAGTTTAAGCTGGTTTTAACAGACATAATCAAACAACTAGAGCAAGGTCGGGATCTTTCCAGTGCCATGACCATGCACAATAAAGTTTTTAGCAGATTAACTATCGCAATGGTATTGGTTGGCGAAGGCTCAGGGCGGTTAGAAGATGCTTTTCACCAACTCGCTAGTTATTTTGAGAAAGAACAAGAAACGCGCAAACGCATAAAGGCCGCAATGCGCTATCCCACTTTTGTTATTGCTGCATTATTAGTTGCAATGGTGATTTTAAATATATTTGTGATCCCGGTGTTTGCCACCATGTTCGCGAAATTTGATGCAGAACTACCATTAATGACCCAAATTTTGGTGGCAACAAGTTACTTCTTCGTTAATTACTGGTGGCTTTTATTACTCATTCTTATTGGCAGTGTGATCGCTTGGCGGCGCTATTTGGCAACCGAGCAGGGGTTATATAACTGGGATCACTACAAATTAAAGATCCCCATTGTTGGAAATATTATTCATCGTTCATTACTTGCACGGTATAGCCAAAGTTTAGCCATGGTATTGCGCTCTGGTGTACCTATGACTACAGGATTGTCTTTAACGGCAAAAGCGGTAGATAACACCTATATGGAACGTGCAATTTTAAATATTCGTCAAGATATAGAAAAAGGTGACAGCCTGTTAAGGGCCTCAAGGAGTAGCGAGCTTTTTTCCCAGTTAGTGCTACAAATGGTGGCTGTTGGTGAAGAAACAGGGCGAGTTGATGAGCTTTTGCAAGAAGCCGCTGATTATTACGAGCGAGAAGTCGATTACGACTTACGTAGTTTAACCGCCAAGATAGAGCCTATTTTGACAGTGATAGTTGCCGTTATGGTGCTAATTCTCGCGCTCGGTATTTTTATGCCGATGTGGAACATGATGTCTGCAATTAAAGGGGGTTAACAATGCCCAGTAAACCAGGCCATATAGCAGGTTTTTCTCTTTTGGAGCTTGTGCTTGTGGTTATTTTATTGGCGATTGTAATGAGTGTTGCTGTACCGCAGTTTTTAGATATTAAGGAGCGAGCCCATCGTTCAAATATTGATGCCGTTGCTGGTGGTTTTGCCAGTGCTGTTGGTTTAATTAGGGGGCAATGGGAGCTGGACGCGAGACCATCTGGAAATGGGGTTTCGCAGTTTGTTACGCATATAAATTATGGAGGTGTAGTTGTTGGTGTTGATGGCCGATTAGGCACGCCAACAAGTGATGAAACAGAGCAAGAGAACACGCAGGCATTAGTGATGAGTAGTTACAAATGCCAACAGGTGCTGAATGTGATTTTACAAGGTGCGCCAAGCAATACCCTAAGTAGTGACGCGTCAGTAGTTAAAGATGCAAAGTTTTTAGTGAGGTATAACGCAGATAAACTGCAATGCATTTACTATTTAACTCATTCTTTAGATGCGAAAAATATTCCAATAGATGGTGAACCATATGTTGGCACCAGTGGATTTTCGTACTTTCCTGTAACAGGCAAAGTACAAATTTTTAAATCTTAAGTAATAACAAAGAGGCTTACTTATGAAAACGCAATCAATGAAAAGTAACGTAGTTAATAAACAAGCTGGTTTTACTTTGGTAGAACTGATAATCGTGATCGTCATTTTAGGTATTTTGGCTGTTGTTGCCGCCCCTCGCTTTTTGAATCTTCAAGGAGATGCCAATGCATCAACACTTGAGGGCGTTCAAGGCTCTATTCGCAGTGGGATGAATATAGTCAATGGTAAGGCGATAATTGCCAGTGTGCAAAATTATGCATATGACGACGCCAATGTAACCCCAGAAGTGGAAGGCGTAGCACTTCATTATGGCTACCCTGTTGGTACCATTGAAGCATTTGAGAAATTCTTAGATATTGATTTTGCAGATGTGACTGCTGTTGCTTCAAATGTAAATGGTGCTGATTTCAATCTGGTCGATGGTGATAGTGAAACCACAATAGTTACTATCTTCCCTAATAGTTATGTTGTAACCGATAATTGCCGTGTTGAGTACACACCAGCAACGAGTAAAGATAATCCACCAGTAGTTAATATCGTATTGGATGAGTGTTAATTCATTAACAATGAAATATACGTGTAAGCAACGATTGCGTGGCTTTACTTTGGTTGAATTGATTATCACCTTAGTTATTTTGGGTATCCTGTCGGTAACGGCAGGGCCCAAGTTTCTAGGGAGTTCAACGGAAGACGCTTATGCATATCGCGATCGGGTATTAGCAGTGCTAAGAACAGCTCAGTTACGAGCAATGCAAGATACTGGGCTTACGAGTTGTCATAAATTGTACATAACCGCGACCTTAATTGCAGGACCGACACCGGATACCTGCACAGGTGGTGCTGATGTAAATAACCCGGAAGATTCAGTAGTAGCTATTAAAACGCAGCGCAGTGATTTTGTTTTTACTGCATTGGACGATCAAGGTTCGCAATTTACGCAGATCAATTTTGATCCTTTAGGTCGAAGCGATCAAAGCTGTAATGGCACTTGTCGCATAGATATATCTCTTGCCGGAGTATGTATCAGTGGTGAAGGGCTTATATATGCGTGCCCATAATTATGGGTTTACCTTAATTGAATTGATTATCAGCATTGTCATTTTTGCCATTGCACTGACGATTATTACGGGGTTAATTGCACCTCAAGCACGACAAAGCGCTGACCCTATCATACAGCTGCGGGCAAATGAGCTAGGGCAATCATTAATGAACGAAATTTTGGCCAAATCATTTGATGAGCACAGCGAGCGTGCTCCGCCATTTAGGCGTTGCTCAGAAAGTTCGTTAGCCGCCGCAGATTGCACGAGTTCAGCTGATTTAGGTGCTGATACCATAGAAACACGCACCACTTATGATGATGTTGACGATTATATTGCACTGAGTAATCAGCCTATAACAAATAGTTTGGGTCAAGTGCTTACCCAATACCAAGGCTTTAATGTGGTTGTTACCGTGGTATATGACAGTGACTTTAATAGCGC